>CAZIML010000114.1:0-6289 GCA_964540255.1 uncultured bacterium | reverse complement strand
GGCAGGCCGGCCGCTGTTGCGGTCCAGCGCCGCGCAGAAAACGATGCGCGGATCGAATGCCAGGATCGGCTCCTGCACATCCGGAAGCAGCCGATCGGTCAGGGCCACGAAGCGGGTCATGTGCTGCTGGGGATCGCTGCCGGTTTTTGGAGCTTTATCCTTCTCCGGTTCCTACTGGGCGTTACCGAGGGGCCCCACTTCCCGGCGATGACCCGCTCGATCAGCAATTGGCTCTCCCCCGCCGAAAGGGCGCGGGCTTTGTCTTTGGGCCTCGTCGCAATCCCCCTCTCCTCAGTGATCGGCGCCCCAATCACTTCCTACTTAGTTGAGGATTTTGGCTGGCGGACGATGTTTTTCATCATCAGTTCTGCGGGAATTTTATGGGCGTTTGTGTGGTTTTACTTCTTTACCGACCGCCCTCAAGATTCTCGATATGTGAGCGAAGAGGAAAAAAAGTTGATCGCGACCCCCTCCAAAATGAAGGGAGAACTGAAAAAAAACCCGATCGATTGGCGCTTCATCCTCACCCATCCAGCTCTGATTGCCAATAACATCGCTTATTTCGCCTTCGGCTATATGCTCTTTTTTGCCACTCTCTGGCTTCCAGGCTACTTCCTCTCTCAGCATGGCCTCAATTTGAAAAGCGTCGGCTGGTATTTGACCATCCCTTGGCTCGTAGGAGCTTTATTTCTCAAAGCGGGAGGCGTGATTTCAGACTACCTCTATAGAAAAACAGGAAGCGGAAGACTCGCTCGAGCTCATTTGATCTGGACAAGCCAACTGCTCGCTGCATTCTTCTTCGTCCTCTTGAGCTTCACCGATACACTGGCACTTTCTCTAGTGTTCTTGAGCTTGGGACTTGGCTTTGGGTTGATGCCTCAACCCGCTTTCTTCAGCGTCAATATTGACGTGGCCAAAGAACGGGCTGGATCGGCTCAAGGGATCACTTCAAGCTGTTTGTCTGTGGCAGGGGTGATCGCTCCGATCGCGACGGGCTGGCTGATCGATCTCACTGGGAACTTTCAGGGGGCTTTTCTCCTGTTGGCCGGCTTGACCGGGATCGCCGTCGTAACGGTGATCTTGTTCCATCACCCTGATCGGGAGTTGAAGGTCGCGCCAAGTTCTTCCGCTGTTTAGCTGATCCAATCTTGAGCTGCCCTCGATATTTAGCGATCGTCCGCCTCGCAACTGGATAGCCCTTAGCCTTCAGTTGCTTGGCAAGCTCTTCGTCGGTTAGGGGCTTTTTTTTATCTTCAGCTCGAACTAACTTTTCTAAAAGTCGCCGCGCATTCTCCGACTCCGGGGTCGATGAAATGAGCGAACGGAGGGGAATGATCCCTCTAGGAGTGGCTGCGTATTTCCCTGCTAATGCACGAGAGAGGGTCGATTCGTGAACTTGAAGTTTTTCTGTCAGTTCATCAATAGTGAGCTGGGCTAAGGGCCCTTTTTGGGAAAGATAGGTGGCTTGACGGCAGAGAAGGATCTTACCGAGTTCCCTAAGCAGCTTGCGCCTCCGCTCTAGCGAACGGCAAATCCATTTCGCGCTCGTTTTTAAATCGCGCAGGGCTTCCAACTCCTCATGCGTCTCTGGATCCACGGTAGAATAACTTTCATTGAGTTGAAATTTAGGGAGCTCATCTTCAACAAGTTCGAGGGTCCATCCTCCCTCAATTTTGCTGATGATCAGATCGGGATGAATCGGGGTGATCGGCTCTGGTTTGAACCCATGGGCCGGCCGCAAAGATAGACGGGACAGTTCTACCACTGGTGTACTTAGGTCGGAAATATTGAATTTCTTCTTGATCAGAGAATAACGGGCATGAAGAAGATCTTCGAAAGCGTTTTGAACGATCTGATATGCAAGAGAATCTTCTTTTCCTTTGAGTTTGAGTTGGATGAGAAAAGATTCTTGGAGAGTGCGGGCGAAAATTCCGGGAGGGTTGAATGTTTGGAGTACTTTGAGGACTGGGTTATACAGGGGATGGGCAGCGAGGCTTTCAGGCGGGGTAAGATACCCCTTTTCATCTAAGTGGTCTGATAGTTTTCGGGCGAGTTCCTGTTCTTCCGGTGTGGGAAAATTTTCTCTGATTTGCCGTTCAATCTCCTCTTGTAAAGAGGGAACTGACTCGATTTCTGACTCATAGCGCTTCGCCTTATGCTCACAGTTGAGCTCTAGAAGGGGGTTTCTTTCGATTTCGGCTTGGAGCCACTGAGCGAGTTCCAATTGGGTCATTTGGAGAATTTCTAACGACTGGCGGAGGGCATAGGTCATGATGAGGCGCCGCTCGGGGGCCAAATTGAGAAACGGTTTTGGGTCCATGACTTCCCCATATCATAGCCCCACCACGAAAAACAAGGGGGCGCGGGTTAGTACAGAAAACCAAAGAGATAGAGGGGAACTTTATTTCCGATACCGATTTCAATATTGTCTTGAACTATAAAAGCTCTCTGCTGATCTCGGATTTGCTTTGTGGATTTATTCGCTCCACCAACCTCAAGAACAGTCGTTTTATCGATTAAAAAATCTCCATTGATTGGCAAGGTTATATGATGCGTTCGGTAAAACATATTGAGCAAAAACGTCTCTCGAATTGTTCCCACATTTTCATAGGGTTTGGCAACAACATGGCAAAGGTTTGTGTTTTGTAAATAAATTTTCGCTGGTGCGTCTAAAGCATCCAGTTTCTCTGAACTTTTATAAAGAGAAATTAATAGCTCAGCATCCTCTAGCAGCGTAAAGTAGGTTTTTAGTGTCCTCTCATCGCCGATTTCTAAATGCTTTCTCAAACTAAGCCAGTTGGGGGTGTAGGGCACATTCTGAGCGATGAAGGTAAGCAATTGCCGAATTTTTTTGATGCTAATGGCAGAGAGATTCGGATGGATTGAAGTGAGGTCGGCCTCAAGCGTTGTATGCACGTTTTGTTCGACAGTAATTTCAAATTTTGCAGTATCATTTAGTTCGAAATAATAGGGGTAGTAGCCAAATTTTAAGTAGTTTTTGAAATGAGGAAGAATTTTACCTGCCTGATTTTTCTCTAATTCAGAGATGATCTCATGACAGTTTCTTTGATGATTATTGAGAAGGTTTTGAAATTCTAAGGTGGGAAGTTGAATCTTAAGGGCTATTTCTAAATACTCGCGGAAGGAAAGGCCCGGAATTCGATAGATGATGGAGCGGCGGCTTAGGTCATGCGAGCCTTTGTGGATTTCCAAGGCAGAGCTTCCTGAGGCGATGATTTTAAGCTTTGGAAAGCTGTCATAAATGCTCTTTAATTCAGCAGACCAACTCGTTACTTTGTGAATTTCATCAAAAGCGATATATTCCCCTCCGTTCATTTCAAATTCTTCTGCAATCCTATAGAGAGATGTTGCAGGCAGCGCTAAGTGATCGGATGGGACGTACAAGATTTTCTGACTAAATAAATCGCCTTTTGCCCAATCGAGTAGGTATTGAACAAGCAAGGTAGTCTTTCCTACCCCTCTCTGGCCAATCAGAATCGATAACCGTTCCGTTAGATTGGTTGTTTTAATAAAAAACCGACGGTAGTCTTGTTTTTTAGCCATTAAGAACTTTTGGCTCAGTTGAAACAGGCTTTCAAGAGGTTCTTCCATGAACTTGAGTATGCGGATCGTGGTACTAAAAAATCAACAAAAACTTAGGATCGCATTCCTGTATTATTCGCATAGTTCTTATGATCAATGATTTATAGAAGTTTTGGGGGGCTGTGCGAAACAGGGTCTATCCCGTTCCTCTTGTTTCAGTGTATTCAAAAAACGGCTGATATGGGTAAAATCGAAGTTTTTTTGAGGAGGGTTATGGGTCAGAAGGGGGCGGTTTTTTTGCATAACGGGTTGGGCGATGGGGTGAACTGTCTCGTCCTCTCCAATAATCTCCAGTTGAATGGGTGGAAGGTCGATACATTCCAAAATTCAGTGGGGTCGATGCAAAATTGGTTCCCTCACCTCCCTGTGTTTCCCTATCCAGGGGTGGAGGAAATTTCCCGAATCCTCGCTTCCTACGATTGGTTTTTCGTCGTCCAAAACGATACGAGCGAATTTGTATTGAAGCTGATCCAAGAGGGAAAGCGGAGATTCCCCGAAAAGATGAAGGTGATCTACCTCTACCCCTCCAAAAATATTGTGAATGAACCTTACTATAACGATTGTTTAACAGAGCCATCCCAATCGATTGCCGAAAATATGAGGCTCTTTTGCGAACGGATTTTGAGATTGCCTCAAATCACGAAAAGCAATGGGTTTATCCCTCCCGAAGGGCTGGTTCACAGAAAATACCCAAAGCGGGTGATCATTCACCCGACGAGCGCTCGAGAGACGAGAAATTGGCCCAAAGAAAAATTTTGTAAAATCGGAGAGGAGTTGAAGAAAATGGGGTACCACCCAGTCTTCATCCCGGGAACCAAAGAGGGATGGGATCAAATCGGATTCGAGTTGGCTTTTTTCTCGAATCTGGATCAGCTGTCGCGCTACATCTACGAATCGGGCTTTTTGATCGGAAATGATTCTGGCCTGGGACATTTGGCGTCGGCGCTCGGTCTTCCTACTTTAACTCTTTGCAGAAGAAAAACTTGGGCCAATATGTGGGCTCCGAGCTTCGGAAAAGGGGTCGTTGTCACCCCTAGCTCATGGATTCCGAATATCAGCGGCTTTCGACTGAGAGATCGGCAGTGGAAAAAATTCATCACCGTCGGAATGGTCCGACGGGCATTCAATCAATTAGCCTACGAAACCAAAGTGGCCGCCGCCGAGAGCTAAAATCAAAAGAAGGCCCCCAATGACTCCGATTTCTTTCATGAATATGAGCTTTTCAATTTCTTGACCGGCTCCGTGAACTTTCCAAAACGAATGGTGCATGATGACTGAGGGAATCGCCACGACGAGGAGAAGAAGGGCCCCTAAATGGACATACCAGCCGAGAACGACACTGATCCCCCCAAGAATCCGAAGGGCAATCGAGATCGGCAGGACGATTTTTAGTTTAGGGACGTTTTTCGTCTTCATATAGGCAACCGTTGCATTCCAATGTCTTAACTTTTCAACGGCTCCCCACAAAAACATGCCGCCGATCAGTAGTCTGCCAATAAAGGATAAAAAATCTTGTATATATTCCATGGCTCCTCAAAAGGTTCGTTTTCTTCCCCTTTAGTTGATTCTAGGGGCGTTTTCAATAGAAATGTGCTATGATGTTGGCCATGTATGACTTAATCGTAATTGGTGGAGGGGCGGCTGGTTTTTTTGCGGCGATCGCTGCAAAAGGGGCGCGCCCAGATGCAAAAGTGGCTCTCTTGGAAAAGAATGGAGTTGTTCTATCGAAGGTGCGGGTTTCGGGAGGGGGAAGGTGCAACGTCACCCACGCTTGCTTCGATCCGAGCCTTTTGATCCAAAATTACCCGAGGGGGGCGAATGAATTAAGGGGGCCTTTTCATACGTTTGGTCCTCGGAATACAATTGAGTGGTTTGAGTCGCGAGGGGTCGCTCTGAAGGCTGAAGAGGATGGGAGAGTATTTCCTGTGACCGATTCTTCTGAAACCATTATCGACTGTTTGATGGGAGAGGCCCAAAGGTTGGGAGTCGAGGTTCTCTTGAGGCAGAAGATTGAGCGGGTCGAAAAGGGGTTTGAAGTGGGGGCGTTTCAGTGCAAGAAGCTGATTTTGGCAACCGGAAGCGGCGCCGATGGGTACAGATGGGCTGAAGGGTTGGGGCACACGATTCAAAAGCCAGTCCCTTCTCTTTTTACCTTCAATGTCCCTAATTCGCCCTTAAAAGAATTGAGCGGGATTGCAGTGGAACGAGTGGAGCTGCGGATTGAGGGGACGCATTTGAGACAGACTGGACCTCTTTTGATCACCCATTTCGGATTCAGCGGCCCGGCAGCACTGAAACTTTCGGCTTGGGGGGCAAGGGTTTTGCATGAAATGGGATACAAGGCGAAATTGATCATCAATTGGATTCCGGGCGTAAATGGGTTGGAAAAACTGATCGAATTGAAAAAAAGGGCTCCCGCTAGGACGCTTCACTCCGAAAATCTGTTCCATCTGCCGAAAAATTTATGGAGGGGGCTCCTCGGGGAAGAGAAACGGATGAACGACTACTCAATGAAAGAGTTGGAACGGGTGGCTGAGAGATTGGAACGGGATCTCTATCAGGTCGACGGGAAGACGACGAATAAAGAAGAATTCGTCACCTGCGGGGGAGTTTCATTGAAAGAGGTCAACTTCAAAACGATGGAGAGCAAGATCTGCCCTGGACTTTTTTTTGCAGGCGAGGTGCT
>CAZIML010000113.1:0-6364 GCA_964540255.1 uncultured bacterium | reverse complement strand
CAGTCACCATTTGAACATCGATCGCGCCAAGCAACACTCCCTCCCGATCGACGACGGGAAGCGCCAAAAGGGGATGTTCGGCAAACGCCTCCATCACCTCTTTGAGGGGCTGATGCGAATGGACTTTCACAACGTGGGCGAACATGATCTCTTCGATCTTCTTCGTCGGTTCTGCGAGAAGAAGCTGCCGCGTTGAAACAACTCCCTTCAGTTTGTGATTGTGATCCACGACATAAAAATAGATGATTTTTTGACCGATCTTTTTTTTCCTGAGCGAGGCCATCGCCTGCTCTACAGTCGCATCTTGGAAAACAACCGTCTCTAGTGGTTTTGCGTAATCGAGGGCGGAGGCCAAAAAATCGTGTTCAGTCATGGGCCAACATTAAAACAAGATCGGAACATATTGACAAGTTGAAAACTATTGAATTTGAAGATATGATCGGTTGCGTATGGGAAAGAGTTGGGATGGATCAGAACCGTGGTACACCTCCTGCGTGGGAGAGAAAGGCCACTATTATCATCAAGCGATTGTCATTCCGAATAGTTTACGCCTCATCGGCAAACCCGCCTCGCTCCTCGATTTAGGATGCGGCCAGGGAGTTTTGGCAAGATCCCTTCCCGAAAGCGTTGAATATTGGGGAGCTGATTTTTCAAAAGCGTTGATCCAATCGGCCCAACGAATGACTCCCAACAAGCACTTCATTCATGCCAATGTTTGCCAAGAACTTCCGATCGAAAAAACAGATTTTGAGCGGGCTGCTTTCATCCTCTCGCTCCAAAATATGGAAGAGGGGGAAGGAGCGATCCAAACAGCGAGCCGCCATTTGAAAAAACGGGGAAAGCTTTTGATTGTATTGAATCACCCTTGCTTTCGGATACCCAGGCAGAGCGGTTGGGGGATGGACGAAAAGATGAAGCTCCAATATCGGCGGATGAATGTTTACATGAGCGAACAAAAAATTCCGATCCAAACCAATCCGGGAAAAGAGGAAAAATCAGAAGTGACCTTCTCCTATCATCATCCTCTCACCGATTATTTTTCCTGGCTGAAGAAGGGAAAGTTTGTGATTGAAACAATGGAAGAGTGGTGCTCGGATAAAAAGAGCGAGGGGGCAATGGCCAAAATGGAAGATCGAGCCCGGAAGGAATTCCCCCTGTTTTTAGCCATACTGGCAATCAAAGAGGGATGATATGTGCGGAATTTTCGGCTACATTGGATCTAAAGACCCCCTAAAAACCTGTATTTCTGGATTGGAGCTCCTCGAATATCGAGGCTACGATTCGACCGGAATCGCCGGAGTGGCAGGTGGAAAAATTGCCTTTTGCAAAGAGATTGGAAAACTCTCCCAACTGAAGAAGAAGCTCAACTTAGAAACTCTGGAATTAGCGATCGGCCACACTCGATGGGCCACCCATGGGCAGGTGACCACTTTAAATGCCCATCCTCATCTCGATGAAAAAGGGAAAATCGCCCTGGTTCACAACGGGATCATCGAAAACTATGACGCGCTGCGCGAGGGATTGAAGCGAGAGGGGTTCTCTTTTCAATCGGAAACAGACACCGAAGTGATCACCCAGTTGATTGGAAAATATGACGAGGGAGATTTGATCGAGGCCGTTCAAAAAACAATCTCTCAACTCAAGGGCCATTTTGCCATCGCTGTGATCCATAAAGACCATCCCGATCAAATCATCGCCGCCGCACGAGATTGCCCTCTTTCCATTGGAACCGATGAGGGAGAAACCGAATCGATCATCTCCTCTGATCCGAACGCTTTTTTAGGCGCTGCATTCAACATCCTTTTCCTCAAGAACAATGAGGTGGCGAAAGTAGAGCGGGGAAAAGTATCGGTCTTCGATGGAAAACGAAACCCGATCCTGAAAAAAACAGAGCGGCTTGAGGGGGGATATAAACCGGCCTCTAAAGAGGGATTTGAACACTTCATGCTCAAAGAAATCTATGAGCAGCCAGCGACAATCAAAAAGGCGATTTTGGGGAGATTTGAAGAGGGGCAGGTTGAATTTGAGTCTCTATCTCCTGCGTTTAGGGAGGCAAAGAACGTCTGGTTCATCGGCTGCGGCACCTCTTCAAACGCCGGTTCGATCGGCGCCCTTTTTCTCGAGGATTTAGCCCAAATCTCAGCCCACTCTGAAATCGCCTCAGAAGCCCGCTACCGGATCATTCCTCCCAAAACCCTCGTCGTCGCCATCAGCCAGTCGGGAGAGACAGCCGATACGATTTCGGCAGTCAAAGAGATCCGAGGGCGAGGCTATCCAGTCCTCGGCATTTGCAATGTCAAAAATTCGACCCTCACTCGGGAAACCGACGGGTGTATTTTTCTCAAAGCCGGCCCCGAAATGAGCGTCTGTTCGACCAAGGCATTCACTTCCCAAATGGCTGTCCTCTATTTATTTGCCCAATACATGGGAAAGAGAGGAAATCTCGATTCCCTGAAACAAATTCCGGCGGATGTCCAGCAAGTGATCGATGGAGCTTCAAAGATTCGGACAATCAGTCAAAAATACAGCCGGTTCAACAACTTTTTCTTCATGGGAAGGCGCTACATGCTGCCCACATGCATCGAGGCGGCATTGAAACTCAAAGAAATCAGCTACGTCAATGCCAATGGCTATCCCGCAGGAGAGTTGAAACATGGTCCCATCGCCCTCATCGACTCTCAATTTCCGGTGATTGCCTTTTGCGCAAGCCGCCAAACCGAAGAGAAAATGGTGAGCAATTTGCAAGAGGTGAAGGCGCGCGGGGCCCCCGTTTTGGCCTTTGCTCCAGAGAGGATGAAGGGGATTGAAAAAATTGCAGACGATGTGATTTGGCTTCCTGACACGGAGGATCCGCTCGCTCCATTCGCCTCAGCAGTAGCCGGACAGCTCTTTGCCTATTATATTGCAAAAGAAAGAGGCTGCGACATTGACCAGCCGAGAAATTTGGCCAAATCGGTGACCGTTGAGTAAAAAGTGGCTCTTTCTCCTTCTCACTCCCCTCCTCTTCCTTCCCCAGATTGCCTCAACTCGAATGGGGAAACCCTTTTTTACCAAAGCGCTTGAGATGAAAACAGAGGCGCAAGTGGAGATTGCCTCCCTTTCCCTCTCATGGCTAGGCCCTCAAAAATTCAAAGGAGTTCATTTCACCCGCGGTTCCCTTTTTGGAACACTCGATGAACTTTTAATCAACGCCCCGTTTTGGTCGTTTTCGGGTCCTTTTCAGCTAAAAAATGGGACCGTGAACGAAAAGATTACGAACATCGAGGGAGAGATCGATGGGAAACACTTGAATTTAACTGGAAAGATAGCTCAAGGAAGCCTCTCCCTGCAAGGAACCATCGAATCGAAAAAGCATTTCGATATTGCCCTTCAGGCCAAAAACTTTCCCACCGAGGTGATCGATCCCAAACTTTCTCAAATCGCTGGTTTATCGCTCGATCTATCGGGAACGGTGTCGAATCAAGAGCTCCAGATCGACGCTTCCGCCCCCAATTTTAAAACAAAAATCAGAGGGAACATCACCCCCACGGCCATCACTCTTAAAGAACCTCTTTCCGCCTCCTTTAAAATCACCCCAGAAGCAAGCGCCCTTCTCCTCAAGGGGGGCAACCCCCTCTTCATCACTAGCATGAACTCCCGAACCACAGCGACGCTTCAAATAGAAACAGAAGGGTTTTCTTTCCCGCTCCCCTATTCATTTGAAAAGCTTCAAATCAAAAAAGGGACCCTTGATCTTGGGCAAGTAAAATGTAGGAATGGAAAATCGGTCGCGACTCTCCTTTCTTTTTTCAAAGAGAGCCTTCTTGCAAATGAAAGAGAGGTGAATGGATGGTTCACTCCCGTCGATTTTTCCCTGCAACAGGGGCGTTTGACCATGGGACGGATGGATGTTTTGATCGCCGATAGGGTCCATGTTTGCTCTTGGGGACAGATCGACTGGATCAAAGACCGAGTCGACATGATCCTCGGAATCCCGGCCGATACTCTCGAAAGCTCTTTTGGGATACGGAATCTCTCAAAAAACTATGTTTTGAAAGTCGAGGTGAGGGGGACGACAGAGGAGCCTGAAATTGTAAAAGGTCCCGCCGCGGCTAAAATTGCAGCCCTCATCGCGGCCAGCCAAGTGCCCAAAAAGGGGGTTTTGGGAGGGATCGCCGAGCTATTTTCGAGTCCCAAAGAAGAGAGGGACGTCCCTCCTGCAAAACGACCCTTCCCCTGGGAGAATTAGACCGTTTGACAGAATCAAGGCTCTCTTTTGATCTAAATTTTTCTACCACCCGCGAACAAGGTTCGCTAGAGCCCACAGAGCCCACGGAGAACAGCCTCACAAGAAAGATCATTAAATTCTTGGGCCGGGGCTTTTGGAATCTGCTTATGAAACTTGTTTGGCCTAATTTAACCCCCTCTCTGTGAGCTCTGTGGGCTCTAGCGAACCTTGTTCGCGGGTGGTAAAAAAAAATCCCCGACTCTTGAACTCTCTTCAGCTCATACTGACTTTGTCACACTTCATTAGACCTCTTGTTGCATTCGGCTAGCATATTCTCGAATCAAAAGAGAAAGATAGAGGAGCGTATCCTCTGGAGAAAGATGGTCGTAGACGAACTGAGTGGCCCTTTCAGCGATCAGGCGCGCCTCCTCGTCATGGGTTTTTGCCCATTCGATCTTTTCTAAAAGATCGGACAGATCCCCCTTCACCGGAACAAAGTGCTGATAGGGCTCCAACGCCCCATAATACCATTGCACGTTCGGAGAAACTTGCTTTAAGACGAGAGAATTCGATAAGAGAAGCCAGAAATAGCGTTCAAAAGAACAAGAATTTCCATCGACGTCGACCAAGTACTTGTATTTGAGGTGATCGGGGCGGCTCACACTGGGAGCTACCATCCCCTTTTGCTTCATTAGGGAAGGGATTTCGGGGTCGCACTGGACCACGTGGTTGAATCTTGCGTCGAGCTGATCTCCGTGAGCGAGCGAAAGGAGGACTAAGCGGGTTCGATCGAGCCGATCCCAATTTGCAAGAGTTGAATAGCCCCCCGTATTTGAGCCGCGCCAAAAGCATTTCGCCCTCTTTTGATCCCACCCTATCTTTCCATTCGCGTCGGGGATCATTTGGCGCAACCGGCCATATCCTGCGAGGGCATTGATATCGGGGATCAATATGAGTCCTTTTGCATTTTCTCTTTTGGCAAAAACAAAAGCGGGGCCGATCCCCGGGTTGTCCCCAAAGCCATCCTCAAGGGAGACGATGAAATCAGCGTCGGGGAGCTCGACCCACTCATTCACCTTCCGGATCGCCTCGACCAGCTCTCGGAAATGGCGTCGATTCTCATTTTTTTCATCATGAGCCACGGTGATGTGCCGATCTTGAATGGTGAAGCGAACCAAGCTGAACTCATGGATCTTACGCCCTCGAAATCCCTCATCGATCATTCTTTGAGTAATTCCCTCTGAAAAGGGGGCTAAATCTTTCTGAATTTGGCGCACCATCCATTCAGGAGGGGGATTCTTTAGCTTTGCCGCTAGAATTTCAGGGTTGATCTCGAGAGTCTTGACGCCCCTTTCCGCATGCTTCAGTCGATTATAAAAAACGAGCGCCGCAACAGTCGTCGATGTAGTGAGAAGAAGAAGGAGTGAAACCCAGTACTTCATGCGCCCCAAAAAATACCATAAATCAGACTTTTAAGCACCATACTGTAAAACGATCTTTGAGTTCAGAGAGCGCAGGATATTGAAACTCTCTTGCCAAATCTTCATACGGATATTCTGCGATTTTAGTAAATCCGAAACTCTCCACTGTTGCTGCGGAAAAACGATTGGTCGTTTCACAAAAAAGAGCCGTTGCCCCATTTTCTTTGCAGATGGAGATTTGGCGCACCCTCATCAATCGACCCAGTCCCTGCCCTCGATTCTCAGGCAAAACAGCAGTACCAGCGCTGTGGAATGCACTCTCAGACCGATTGCCAATTTTCGTCAAATAGTCCTCTTCTGCTTGAACGGCCTTCCTGTGGATTTTAATAAAGATTTGAGTCGAAGGGTTTTGAGCTGAATCATCCAACTGCTTGACGTGAGACCAATATTTGACGGCTCTATTTGCGGAACATTGTCCAATGACCTTTTCCCCGATTCTAGCCACTACAGAAAAGTCTTCGTCAGGCAGCGGCAAGGCAAAAAAAATGTCAGTCCCCTTTAACACGCCGGTTAAGGGTTCGCTTGCCCACGCTTTAGGGAAAAAATCTGCAGGTGGAAATCCTTTAAAAAAGTTCGCTGCTTGAGCTGCCATTGAATGAACTCCCTTTAGATGAGCCGAAGATTATGACCCAAAACACTATTAAATGCAAGACTGAGTCAAAAATAAACCTGCCAA
>CAZIML010000112.1:0-6427 GCA_964540255.1 uncultured bacterium | reverse complement strand
GGCTCGACGAAAAACGGCTTGCGGCAACCGTCAAAACCACGGTCCGGATGCTCGACAACGTGATCGACATCAACTTCTACCCAACAATCGAGGCGCAAAATTCAAACCTCCGCCACCGTCCCATCGGTCTTGGATTCATGGGATTCCAAGATGCTCTCTATATTCAAAACATCAGCTATGCAAGCCACGCAGCGGTCGATTTTGCCGATAAGAGCATGGAGATGATCTCCTACTATGCAATTTTAGCATCGACAGAGCTCGCTCAAGAAAAAGGAACCTATGCGACCTACAAAGGGTCTAAATGGGATCGGGGCTATTTGCCAATCGATACAATTGAGCTCCTCGAACAAGAAAGAGGAGTGAAGGTCGACGTGGATCGAGGCGGGCATATGAATTGGGCCCCCGTTCGCGCAGCTGTGAAAAAGCACGGAATGCGCAACTCCAACACGATGGCGATCGCTCCCACCGCGACGATTGCAAATATCACTGGTGTCGTTCCTTCCAATGAGCCGATTTACAAACATCTGTTTGTCAAATCGAATCTCTCTGGAGAATTCACTGTAGTCAACCCTTATTTGGTCGAAAAATTGAAGGAGATCAACCTCTGGGACGAAGAGATGATCGACGACCTTAAATATTTCGACGGATCGATCCGAGATATCGAACGGATCCCCTTCGAGGTGAAAAACCTCTTCTTGACTGCATTTGAGATTGAGCCTGAGTGGATCATCGAATGTGCGGCAAGACGGCAAAAATGGATCGATATGGGTCAATCGCTCAACCTCTATCTCGCTGAGCCAAGCGGGAAAAAACTCCATCAGATGTATATGCTCGGATGGGAAAAAGGATTGAAAACCCAATACTATCTCCGCTCTTTAGGAGCGACACAGATCGAAAAATCTTCGATCGATGTGAACAAACGAGGATTACAGCCCCGTTGGATGAAGAACAAGTCCTCTTCAAGTAATATCGTTGTAGAAAGAAATGAAGATAAGCCAAAAGCTTGTAATTTAGGTGAAGCATGCGAAAGTTGCCAGTAGAAACGAATAAAAGAGTGAACGTCGCTGAGAAGCGGCTGATCAATTGCCACGCTGTTGATGTGAATCAACTGATGCCGCTCAAGTACAATTGGGCCTGGGAACACTATCTGAACGGGTGTGCGAACCACTGGATGCCGAGCGAAGTGCCGATGGGAAAAGACATCGAGCTGTGGAAATCGAACCTGTTGAGCGAAGATGAGCGGCGGGTGATCATGCGGAATCTCGGCTTCTTTTCGACAGCCGAGAGCTTAGTGGGGAACAACATTGTCCTCGCCATCTTCCGCCACGTGACCAACCCTGAGGCGAGACAGTATCTCCTGAGGCAAGGATTTGAGGAGGCGATCCACACCCACGCCTTCTTGTACATCGTTGAGTCGCTCACTCTCGATCATGGAGAGGTGTTCAACATGTATAACGAGGTGAACTCGATCCATAAGAAAGATCAGTTCGAGATGAAGATCACTCAAGAAGTTTTGGATCCCCACTTCTCGACCGCAACGCCGGAAGGGGCTCAGAAGTTTCTCGAAAACTTGATCTCCTACTACATCATTATGGAAGGGATCTTCTTCTATAGCGGCTTTGCGATGATCCTCTCCTTCTTGAGACAGAACAAAATGGTGGGGATTGGAGAACAATTCCAATATATCTTGAGAGACGAAACGGTCCACCTCAACTTTGGAATCGATCTGATCAACGGGATTAAAGAAGAGAATCCCGAGCTCTGGTCGCCGAAGTTCCAAGCCTCGATTGTCGAGAAGATCAAAGAGGCGGTTGAACTTGAGATTCTCTATGCGCAAGATTGCTTGCCGAACGGAATCTTAGGGCTCACCGCTCCGATGTTCCGCGACTATGTACAGCATATCGCAGACAGACGGTTCGAGAGGATTGGGTTGAAGGCCATCTACAAATCGAAAAATCCATTCCCATGGATGAGCGAAACGATTGACTTAGGAAAGGAGAAAAACTTCTTCGAGACGCGAGTCACTGAGTATCAGTCAGCTTCAAATCTGACCTGGAGTTAGGATAGTGAGGGCCCCGAAAGGGGCCCCTTTTTTACACATTAGAAAACTTTCGGTTTTCCACAGCCGCAACCACCCTTGTTAGGGGTATCTTCGTGTGCCTCAACAGGAACTCCTTCCTGCCCTTCGCTTGTTGTTGTCTCATCCGCTTTCACTACTTCTTCAGGCGCTCCATCTTGAGCGTAGCCAACCATAGCGCAGCAACCGAGCAACATTCCCATTAAAAAACGCATAAATACCTCCAAATGATTTGTTTATACGGAATTCAGATCCTAAGACATCCTCCGATTTATTGTATAGATTTTTTCTATTCAACCTGTTGAGCCCCATTTACATATGGAATTATGTTTATAAATTAAAAATTTTGCATTACAATTAAAATTGATAACTAAAACAGAAATATGCAACCATTTAATAACAAAGAAAACTCCCCTAATTTTTCTAATCCAGCGATCCAAAAGGCCTACGTGCAAGGGGCCCAAAACGGAAAAGAACTTACACAAAAAGAACTCGATGTCAATCGGGCAGAGCAAGTGCTTCTCAAACAACGGATTGAGTTGATGAAATCGTATGTGAACGATCTTCCTTCAACCGATCCCCAATATAGCATGCTGTTGATCCAGATAGAGATGGATCAAGTAGAAATGGATGAACTCAAAACAAGAGAAATGTTCTTAATTCATCAGTTGACCGAATAAGATTTGCTTTGCTATATCTTGCTCTCATGGAAAAGTTTAAAGAAATACTCCTTTTGCTGACTTGTTTAGCACTCCCTCTCTCTTCAGATGAAGTTCCACAAACGATCGAACCAGCGATCGAACCCGCGATCGAAGAAAAAAAGGACGAGTTCACTCCTTGGTTTACTGGCCCCATCATCGCTCCAAGAAGCACGGCCGTTCCTCTTGGGACGATCGAATTTGATAACTATCTCTACTTCATCACCTACACGGGAGCCTATAATAGTCAATGGAATGAGGTCGAAAAAGACAATTTTTATGCCCTCAACCCCCAACTCCTCTACTATTTCGGCCTAACTCCCTGGATGGATATTGAGATCGCCCCCTCGTTTTTGTACCAATTCACCCAAAATCAGCAAACCATCGACGTGGGCGATACAACGGTGGCGCTCGATTTTCAATTGTATGAAAATGACAATTTTTGGTTCCCGAGCGTCAAATTTACAGTCTCCGAACTATTCCCCACGGGTAAATATGAGAAATTCAACCCAAGTAAGCTCGGAACCGACTTTACTGGATATGGGACCTATGGAACGGGCTTCACCCTCCTCTTCTATAAAATCTACCCACTCTTTGGTCAACACGCGATCAGCCTTTCACTCGCAGGAATCTATACGGTAAATACAAAAACACATGTTGAGGGGTTCAACGCCTATGGGGGCGGCTACGGAACGAACGGAACCATCTCGGTCGGCAATTCGATCCAAGGGAGCTTCAGCTTCGAGTACTCTCTCGACCAAAATTGGAACTTTGCGCTCGATACCCTTTGGGTCCACACCGATATCAGCCCATTTGCCGGAGAAGCGGGAGTGGATGAGCTCGGCGATCCCGCATCGGTCGGAAGCCCCTCCTCCGAATCGCTCAGCTTTTGCCCTGCGATCGAGTATGGATTTACCGAAAACATGGGGATCATTGGGGGCTGCTGGTTCACAGCAATCGGAAGAAACGTCGATGTGTTTCGGACAGCCGCCATCAACTTTTACTGCGCTTTTTAAGGGGGAAGGATCATGGATCAAGAAAAACCAGAGCCAATGGAACGATTGGAGGAAATTTTCTTCCACCCGTCGGATAAAACCTTTAACTCGCTCCATGACAAGGGAATAGCAGCCAAAAAGGAACTCGCTGCGGAGAGAACTGAACTCGCCCGCCTTTTGGCCGGAGGAGAGAGGAGCGAAGAAGAGATCAACTCGATCCGAAAACGGATTTCTCAAAAGCACGATGAATTGATGGAAATCTTAAAAACAGAAGAAAAAATCAGCCGCGAAATCCAAGAAAGAACTCCATAAATAACTCTATTTTAATTCAATTCGATTCCACTTAACCAAATAAAAAGAATATTATACAATAAAGATAGAAAAGTGGGATGGAGAGAACGTATGCCTAAGCGCAAAGTCAAAAAAACCGTGAAAACATCTGCTAAGAAAGAGCGAGAATTCAACAAAAAAGCTCTTTGGAAGGCCTATAAGGAGCTCCAAATGAGAGCTGAAAAGGCTTGGGTGACCTTCCGCAACCACGTGAAGAAAAATGCGAAATCTGACATCCTCGTTAAAGATCATAACCACCTGATGCTCATTCTCGGCGAGTGCAACTACATGGCCCGGGAGTGCATGAGGATGTCCCAGAAAGCCAAAAAGAGGAAGTAGACTTTTCGGCGCTCGTTTGATATGATAAAACGACGTCTATGAAGCCAAAGATCCTCGATGCAGTCGGGCAAAGTTATAAAGACTTTGTCATCACAAAATACCTTCCCCTCGATGAGCTGAAAAGCGCTCTTGTGGAATTAGTCCATCAGCCGAGCGGCGCTCGGGTGATTCAGATCGCGAATGACGATCCTGAAAATCTCTTTTGCCTCTCGTTCCAAACGCTCCCCTCCAGCTCGAATGGAGTGGCCCACATTTTAGAGCATACGGTTTTGTGCGGATCAGAGAAATTTCCTGTGAAAGATCCCTTCTTCGCCATGACGCGGCGGAGCCTCAACACCTACATGAACGCCCTCACGGGGCAAGATTTTACCTGCTATCCCGCAAGCTCGCAGGTGGAGAAAGATTTTTACAATCTCCTCGAAATCTACCTCGACGCCGTCTTCCATCCCGAACTGAAAAAGGTGAGCTTTTTGCAAGAGGGGCACCGGCTCGAACTCGCTGACCCGAAGAAAAAGGATGGGGCCCTCCAATTCCAGGGAGTGGTCTACAACGAGATGAAGGGAGCGATGAGCTCGATCGAATCGCGCCTTTGGGAAATTCTCTCAAAACACCTCCTCCCCGATCTCCCCTACGCCCACAATTCAGGGGGCGATCCGAAAGAGATCCCCAACCTCACCTACGAAGAGCTCATCGATTTCCATCGCAATTTTTACCACCCTTCCCGGTGTCTTTTCTTTTTCTATGGGAATATTCCCTTGGTCAAGCATTTAGATTTCATTGAAAAAACAGTCAAAAAAGGGGGCAAAATCACCCCCCTCCCTCCCCTTCCCCGGCAAACCCGATTCACCTCTCCGGTGAGAGTGATCGACCGTTACCCGATCAAAGGGGGCGAATCGACTGAAAAGAAATCGATCGTCGCTTTTGCATGGCTCACAGCGCCGATTTCAAATCAGGGAGATGTTTTGGCCTTGTCTTTGCTCGAGAGCATTTTGACCGACACCGATGCCTCCCCCCTCACCCTCGCCCTCCTTAAATCGGGCCTCTGCACCCAAGTGGAATCGTCGCTCGACGTCGAAATGAGCGAAGTTCCTTGGACCCTCATTTGCAAAGGATGTGATGAAAAGGATGGGGAAAAAATCGAAACAGTGATCTTCAAGACGCTCGAAAAAATCAAAATCGATCCTGAGGAGGTGGAAGCCTCGCTCCACCAGCTTGAGTTCCAAAGGACTGAAATCGGCGGAGAAGGGGGCCCCTTCGGCCTCACCCTTTTCATGAGGGCGGCTCTCCCTAAACAGCATGGATGCGAAACGGAAAACGGACTCCTCATCCACAGCCTCTTCAACGAATTGAGAGCTCATCTCAAAGACCCCAACTACTTGCCCCATCTGATTCGAAAATATTTCCTCATGAACCCCCACTTTGTCCGGCTGACAATGAAGCCCGACCCAAAACTTGAAAAAGAGGAGGAAAAAGAGGAGAAAGATAGGTTAAAAAAGATCCGGGAGAAACTGGGGCCCCAAGAGATCGAGGCGATCCTTGCTCAATCGGCTCAATTGAGCGCCTATCAAGAAGAGGTGGAGAATCAATCGCTCGATTGCCTTCCAAAAGTGACCCTGAAAGATGTCCCTCCCCACGCACGCGACTACCCGCTCATTGAGAGGGGGAATACCCTCCATCTCGACTGCTTCACCAATCACATCATGCATGTCGATCTCATCTATGAGCTTCCCGATCTGAAAAAAGAGGAGCTCTCCCTCCTCTCCCTCTTCTCTAAGCTTTTGCCCGAATTGGGAGCGGGAGGAAGAAGTTATGCCGAGAATCTCGCCTATCAGCAGCAATATATTGGAGGATTCGACGCCTCTCTTGCCCTCCACGTGACCCAAGAAAACCCCGACATTTGCCGCCCCGCCTTCTCGCTGAGAGGAAAAGCGCTCAATCGGAATGATGAGAAGCTCTTTGCCCTCTTTTCCGACTATATCGCTCAAATC
>CAZIML010000111.1:0-6468 GCA_964540255.1 uncultured bacterium | reverse complement strand
AAAGAGTACCATTTTTCTTCGACGAGTTTTGGATCAAATGCTTTGGGTAGTTCGCTCATATAGTCGAAGAGTTTAGCAGAACGTCTTTTTATACCAAAGGGCGGTGCATAAATTTCCGTCGATATGATCCCCTTCCCGAATTTCTTTATGGAGCTCTTCTTCCGTTTTGAGCTCCACCTGAATGAATTCAAATGGGTCGAGCCGCTGTTCCCCTTTTTTGACCGCATTTTTCGCGTAGAGATAGTAGATCTTTTGATCGCAAAGACCGGGAAATGGGTGGGAGCAGCCGAGGAGCTCGATCTCATCGGACCAGTAACCGGTTTCCTCAAAAAGCTCCCTCTGGCCGCCGATCAAGGGATCTTCGCCCGGCTCAAGACGCCCCCCGGCTGGGCCAAGGAGGATCTTCCCTGTGGGATGGCGATATTCTCGATTGAGGATCCAGAGCTTTTCTGGAGTTTGCGCAATGACGACGGCCGCATCGGTGTTTATGACCATCGTCGTATACGAATGGACGAGTCCATCGCTTCTCTCAAGCTGATCTTGGCGGAGATTGAAAAAGCCTGAATAGACGACTTTAGAATCTTTGACTTTCGGTTTCATGATTTTTTTCCTACACAGCGGTAAAAGAGTTCAATTTGCCGGTGAAGCTCTTTCTTTTCCCACCAAAAGGCTCTCTCCATCCACCCGTTTAACCGATTGGTGAGAAAAAGGCTAGGGAGAGCTGTCGTTGGAGGGTAGGGAGTTTCTAAAACATGGGAAAAGTGGTTCATCGCAGATTCTTTCCCTTCAGTCATGTAGAGATAAGTGCCATAGGGGAAATGGAGAGGGGATGTCTCTTGAGTCAGAACGGCTGGAAACTGATCGAAAACCCCTTTGGCTTCTTTCAATTTATTTTGGAGGAGGTGATTCCAAACTGTGAGAGTTTTTTTTCTAGGCGCTTTTTTGGGGAGAAATTTGGAGAGGGCCTCTTTGGCGTCGAGCTCTTGAAGACAAACGAGGGCGTTATTGAAAAGGATCTCATTCTCTTGCACTTTGTGGGCAATCTCCACAAGGATCGGGATCTTTGCAAGCCAGAAAGCGAGTTGAATGGAGATCAATTCAAGCCGCTCAGGGGAGGGGCGGATGAAAGGGAGCGGCTCCCAGTTTTGTTCAAGGCTTTCGACGAGATGTTTCGTGTCGGGGTTTTGTAGGAGGTCGGGGATGTGGCGAATCGCAAGAAGAATGATCAGATAGGCCGACTCCCGATTATTCAGCGAGCTCTCATGCATCCGGTAAACGATGTGCTCTTTGAGCATCGGCAGGAGGGGATGGTTGGGGAATTTTCGGAGCGCCAGTTCAAGGCACTTTGCCTCCTCTTCGCTGTCTCCAAGCGCTGCATAGACGAGCGACTTTCCTAAATATTCAAGCGGAGCTCCAGGGGTCCGGTAAAGCTTTTCAAACTCTTTGAGGGCGAGGTGATAGTATTTGTCGTTTCTTTCCACTCTCCCTTTTTCAATGAGGGTCAGCCCCGCTCGAAATAGGGCCTCTCTCCCTTCCATTCGGCCAGGGAATGATTGCCCAATCCTTCGATACTCTTCCAGGGCGATGTCATACATTTTTCGGCTTAAAAATGCGTTGGGGACAGCCAAACACCCCACCATCGCATTATGGCTCCCATCAAAAATGCGGCAATTTTTCAATTCAAAGTTCCCATCTTTGTGGAGAAGCCCCACATGATTGCCAGCAAGAGGGAGGTGGCTCACAAAATTGAGCTTG
Source organism: uncultured bacterium (assembly GCA_964540255.1). Taxonomy (GTDB): domain Bacteria; phylum Chlamydiota; class Chlamydiia; order Chlamydiales; family SM23-39; genus REEB52. The sequence goes on along the minus strand of CAZIML010000111.1, from coordinate 4,713 downwards.
AGTTTTCCATCGACGAAAAACTTGAGATGATCGTCAACCCGCTCAATCCGTATCTGGTGCCATGTTTTGGGCTGAAGAATTTTCGTTTCGAGAATTTGGACATTGTTGCGGAATAATTTGCACGATGCGTGGCTGATCCAAAGACAATACCCCTCTTCCAGGCTCTCTCGTTCTTCGGGAACGCTCAAGAGAAATCCGAGCCCCTGGCTCTCTTCTCCAAGGCGCACTTCAGCCTCGATCCTCATGTTGCTCGCAAAACTTTTCTTCGAAATCATCAGCTCAGCCCATTCGGTCACATCAAGGCTTCGGGTGATCGCAATGTTTTTCGCTAAAAGGATATTTTCCTGAAATTGCCAATCCTCCTTTCTCTCGAGTTTCAACTCGCAGGAAAGGATCCACTGAGGGCGCCCTTCGATGTAGTTTTTGATCTCCCCAATCAACTCCTCCACATTTTTGTACCTTTCTTCTTCGGTCTTCGCCAAACACTTGCGGCATACTTCGGAGAGCTGATGGGGAATTTCTCGGTAAGGAGCCATCTCAATCGGGTCGATCAGCTGCTCCGTGTGGACCTGTTTACGGAAAGCTGCAATCGTTTTTCTTTGGAAGGGAAGTTGGAGCGTGATCATCTGATAGAGGATCACCCCGAGAGCATAAAGATCGGTTTGGACCGATGAAGATTTGCCCGTCAGCCGCTCGGGAGCCATGTAAGCAAGGGTGCCTGTCACCTTGCCAGGGCGGGTCAAATCCTCTCCCGAAATCTTTTTGGCTGGAAGGGGCTCTTCTTTCCCGATCTGGTCGATAAAATCGGCGATTCCCCAATCGAGAATCATCACCTCTCCATACTTTCCAACAATGATGTTTTCCGGCTTTAGATCTCGGTGGAGAATCCCCTTGGAGTGGGTGTAGGCAACCGCCTCGCAAATCTGCAAAAAAATCCGGACTAATGCAGGAATCGACCGGCCGATCGGGTGGCTCGGCTCCTCTCGAGTCGCCCTCAAAATCTGGCGGAGAGTCTCTCCCTCGACATAGGGCATCGTGTAGTAAATGTCATGAACTCCCGTTTCGATCGCTAAGATCGGAACGATCGACGGGTGGCTGAGGGCGCTTGCCACATGCGCCTCTCTTAAAAATCGACTCTGGATCGTTTTATTCGCCCCCAATTCTGGGCGGATCCGCTTCAATGCGACATTGCGCCCGCAGGCCGGGTCTTTGGCTAAAAAGACCTCGCCCATCCCCCCCTTGCCCAAGTTTTGGACAATTGTGTAGGGGCCGATCGCATTTGGAGGGGTTTCGATTATTTTTGACATCTTGAGCATCGTTCATGCCATATCCCGATACAAATCCGCCAGTGAATTTTGAGGATTGCTTCCGAATCCCTATTTTCGTATCCTATATGTCAATCTAAGTCTCTTGCATTGAATTATTTACATTTTAGTAGTTTTGTATTTTTATATATAGTATAATTGTTTGAAATAATTTTAGTAATTAAACGTAGGTGTTTATGTCAGCTCTTCCATCTTTAAGTTCTTCGACATATGTAATTGATCGCGCCCCGCAAAGGTTTGGCGGTCAACAGAGGGATTATGAAGAGAGATCCCAGCGAATCGTTGAACAGACAGCCCAAGAGTTTCGGGACGCGGTTCGGAATGGATTAGATCTGACCGAAGTTTTTCATAGAGTGCTGGGGGATTTGGGCCGTCAGAGGGGTCAAATTGCTCGCGATCATGGGTATGCAGACAAGGGGCGTTTTGGAATTGCTCGTGATTCGGAAGAAGGCTTTCTCGGTCCTGTGGCGATGACAATTCTGACTCGACCCTATGAAGCGTATAATCCCAAAGTAGTTTCTGTTATGCAGAGATATCTTCGTAGAATGGGCCACTCTCTTAGAGAATTCACTGAGAAAGAAAAAAGTTTTCCCGAGGCCTCTAGCCTCGGCAGAAGAATGAAGACAACGGTGAATATATACTCGAGTGAAGATCAGGAAAAATGGCTTGCAGTTGACACGAGAGAAAAAGTTTCTCAGCTTTATGAATTGAGTGGAGTTCCTCTCCCTGAGGATCGATCTTTGCGTTCGGAGCAGTTAGCCCAAATCCTCACAGAGAATCGAGCCGCGATGATTCGTTTGAAAGAACGTAGCCCTGAAAAATACAAATTTTTGAAATTGAATCAAATAATCAGTCAGATGCGGAGAATAGAAACGGATAGACGGAAATCTGATTTTGCACTTGTGAGCCGTTATTTGGAAATCGATAACAAACTGTACGCAATCACCCAATTTCTCACTTGGATGTATCGAGACTTCATGCAGGATCCGGTAGAGAAGATGTCTCACCACTCAGTGGCTGCATTGATCCATCAGGATCCATTTATCATTAAATCCACACTTGATGGCGCCGCCAAAGTTTTCAAAGAGGCGATTGAGTGCAATCGAGAGGATTTAAAGACGCTGAAGGAGAAGGTGCTGCTCGTGAATTTTCTAGCGGCTCATGCTATGCGTTCTTCCCGAGGGGAATCGGCGATCATTGAATGGCTGGAGCGAGCGATCTACGCGTACCATGGTTTAAAAGTAGAATATAATCAGAGCAAGATGGTCAATCTTGAGGCTTTGACAAGCACCCTAGACGAGTTTGCGAGAGAATATGACTCGTGCGTAGCGATTTCACCAATAAAATAGTAGGTATCATGATAATGAGCAATAGTACAAGTAGTGGAAGTTTGGTTCCCACGCCCCCTAGAAGGCCCAATTCTGCGCCTCCGTGTCTGAGGAGAAGCATTAAGTCACGGGATGCGGCAGACAAAATTCTTAGAATAGCTGAGCAGATTCGCCACTATTCTCAGATTCACAATGATTTGGATTTGCATGGAGACATAGATGATGAGCATCTTTCTCAACTCAGCGCCACAGTAGCCATTTTGCGCTCTAAATTTGCGAAGGAATTGGCAGCATTTGAGCTGACAGCCTCAAGGGAAGAAGGGGCTCTGATCGAAGCAAAAATCTCCCACATATTCCTTTCGATTTAGACAAATAAGTGTTCCTCCCGTTAGAATGGTCGCATGTCACACAAAAAGATCATTCTTACAGGGGATCGCCCCACCGGTAAACTCCACCTAGGCCACTACGTCGGCTCGCTTGCAGCCAGAGTCAAATTGCAGCATACCCATCGTCAGTTTGTGATGATCGCAGATGCGCAAGCTTTGACCGACCATGCCGATCAACCTGAAAAAATTCGAGAAAACATCCTTCAAGTCGCTCTCGATTATCTGGCCGTGGGGATCGACCCCAAGGAGACGACGATTTTCATTCAATCTCTTGTGCCGGCTCTTCCCGAGCTGACGATGTATTTTCTCAATCTAGTGACCTGGAATCGATTGAAGCACAATCCGACTGTGAAGCTCGAGATCCAACAAAAAGGGTATGGAGAGGAAGTGCCGGCGGGCTTTATGGTCTACCCGATTTCGCAGGCGGCTGATATCACTGCATTTAAGGCCGAAGTTGTCCCTGTGGGGGATGATCAGATTCCGATGATTGAGCAGGCAGTTGAATTGGTCCGGAAATTCAATCGGATGTACAAGACCGAAGTGCTCGTCGAGCCGAAGGCGGTGGTTTCAACGATCGCCCGGTTGCCTGGAGTCGACGGGAAGGCGAAGATGAGCAAGAGTTTGGGCAACGCGATCTACCTCGGAGATTCTGTTGACGAGGTGAGCAAAAAAGTGAAGAGCATGTACACCGATCCCGGTCATCTGAGAGTGGAAGATCCAGGGAAGGTGGAAGGGAATCCTGTCTTTACCTACTTGGATGCTTTTGGCGAGGACAAGGGAAAAATCGAAGAGCTGAAAGCCCATTATTCAAGAGGCGGTCTCGGCGACTCGGTCGTGAAAAAGTATTTGCTCGAGGTATTACTCGCTTTCTTGGAGCCGATTCGAAAAAGAAGGGAAGAGTACGCGAAAGAGCCGAGGGAAGTGATGAAGTTCCTCTTTGAGGGGACTGAGGTAGCTAAACTCGCCTCCCATCAAACTCTTTTGGAAGTGCGCCGCGCCATGGGAATCGACTATAAATGACTATTTTTTCTTTTCTTCATCAATTTCGCAATTGAGATCTTCCTCTTTTTCCTCTTCAGTGATCTCTTCGGGCGCGATAAATTCTCTGAAGAGAATGTAGAGGGCCCCTAGGGTGAATAGCACGGGGAGAAAGATTCTCCAAGAAATATCAAATTGGACTGTGACGAAGGTGCCTACGAAGACAAGAAGGGTCACAATCATGTCATAATTTCTTCCGAGAAGGTATTGGCGAAGAGCCAGGGGGAGGCCTACTGCGAGCATGATTCCGGGCCACCAAAGGTCGCTAAGAAGCAAGAGGGCAAGACCGAAGAGGAAGAGGGCAGTGGAGAGGGCTTGCGCTTTTTTTCGCGAGGTGATGGGATGGGACATGAGAAACTCCTTTTTGGCCACTCTATCAGAAGGGACACTATTCGGACAGATGTATCGACTCTATTGAAGAGGACGCTTGGTTAACCACGGAGACACAGAGTAGAAGAGATCGCACGGAGAAAGGAAGAAGGAGACTCGGAGGGAGAGGGTTGTTCCTCCCGCCGTCGGACCTCCCCCGAAACGGGGCCCCCGTGGTCAGCGGCGCCGCGACACAGTTTTAAATCATCCATTTTCCTCGCGAAATTCCGTTGACTTGCTGGACCACAATTTTAGATGCCCTTTTTT
>CAZIML010000110.1:0-6491 GCA_964540255.1 uncultured bacterium | reverse complement strand
TTGAGAGGAAGAAGAATGGATTTTTCTTTTTAAAAAAGCAATTCAAATAAAAAACTCTGGATTCCTAATCGGCCATTCCAACTCTCTCGATAGCTCACACTTTCCTTTTACGACGTTTGGCTTGCAACTCCGCATACAAACTCATTGTAAATCTCATTTGCTTGCTTCTACCTCCAATCGGGTCACAATAAAACTTACTTGGCCCTGTTGATCGACAGGAAGAACTTGCAGGTATTTATCGACTAGCTCTGTAAGGAAAACATCTTTTAAGTCAGAAGGAAGAGGTCTTAAATAGGGAAACCATTGTCGCAAAAATCCCTGAAAAACGGCTCTGGAAGGGAATTTTTCATGTTTAGTTGTTGTGGTAAGCCGATTTAGATTCAAATGGGCATTCGCAACTAAATGGCCATACTCTTCTGGTTGATAAAATTTCCAAGGAGCAGAGAAGTGGGTGAAATATTCTTTCCATTTTTTTGATTTGAGCATTTCAGTTAGGGCTTCTTCCATAGCAAGTGGCAATCCCGTCGGCATTTGGATGCACAGCTTACCTCCGGGCTTAAGGGCTTTTTCAAACCCGTCCAAAGCTTGCTGTTGCTCCAAAACCCATTGCATCACAGTAAATGATGTAATCAGATCGAATTTTTCCTGAAAATCAATGTGGGCGGCATCTTGAATAAAGAACTGAAGATTTGAATAGTTTGAAAACGCTCCCTGAGCGAATTGTATCATCGAGGGGGAAATATCTACCCCAATGACTCGACCATTTGGGATAGCTGAAGCCATAGCAGCAGTGATTTTACCATCGCCACACCCGACATCTAGAACAACTGAAGCATCTTGTAAATTTAATGCACTGATGAAGTCTTCTGCAGAAGATTTCTGAGATTCCGAATTCTTCGCATATTCATTCCCCTCCCAAGCATCTTTCTTGTCGTTTGCCATAAGCGTAGAGCTGATTGCAATGCAGACAAACAATTTCCCATAAAACTTTCTCATGATATCTCCTAAGTTATGCTTATTTGAATTCCTTTGCCAGCTGCGAGTGTGGAGCTGAGAGCCACTCACAAAGCTCCTTTCATTTGAGAGGAAGAAGAATGGATTTTTCTTTTTAAAAAAGCAATTCAAATAAAAAACCCCTGCGGGGATGTCGAGCTTTGCCTCAGCGGGTAAAGCAGTCGCCTTCTTTTCGGTGGACAAAGAGACCCATTTCAGTCTATCTTAGTTCAATAATTTACTGGGAACCTATGAGCTTTTGGAAAAAGGTTTTTCTCCCATTCACAATCCTCTTTTCTTCAACTTATCTCGTTGCCGGCGAAACCCCTCCTTTGATCTCTTCAAAAACTTGTAAGGAAATGACTCAGATGAACTCATCCACCCTTTTTGAATCAGCGGCTCAAAATCGAGAGGCTTTTTGGGCTGAACAAGCAGAATGTCTCGATTGGTTTCAAAGATGGGACTCGGTTCTCGAATGGAATCCCCCAAATGCCCAATGGTTCGTTGGAGGAAAGCTGAATGCGTGCGCCAACTGCTTAGATCGCCACATGAAAACAACAGTCAGAGAAAAAATAGCCCTGATCTGGGAAGGAGAAAATGGAGAGGAGCGAAAATTCACCTACGAAGAGCTTTACGAGGAAGTCAATCAGTTTAGCAACGTCCTGAAAAATCTGGGAGTTGTGAAAGGGGATAAAGTGGCGATTTATCTTCCGATGGTGCCAGAGGCAGTGGTCGCCATGCTGAGCTGCGCTCGGATCGGGGCGGTTCACACAGTGGTTTTCGGAGGGTTCTCCTCCGAATCGCTGAGAGACAGAATAGTGGATGCTGATGCCAAATTGCTGATCACTGCAGATGGAGGTTTCCGCAAGGGGAAAATTGTCCCGCTGAAGGAAACGGCTGATTTGGCCCTCGATGAGGCCGAGTGTGTGAAGAAAGTGGTGGTCGTAAAGCGGACGGGCCTTGAGGTGAAGATGAATGGGAAGAGAGATTGTTGGTATCATGAATTGATGAAGGGGGCAGCCGCTGAGTGCCCCGCAGAAATCATGGACGCCGAAGACGAACTCTTCATCCTCTACACCTCTGGGACGACCGGGAAACCAAAGGGAATCGTTCATACGACGGGTGGCTACATGGTGGGAACCACGATGACGACGAAACGGGTGTTCGATATCCAACCGTCCGATATCTACTGGTGCACGGCAGATGTGGGATGGGTGACAGGCCACAGCTACGTCGTCTATGGCCCCCTTTCCAATGGGATGACCCAGTTGATCTACGAAGGGGCTCCCGATTTCCCTGAACGAAACCGATTTTGGAAACTGATTGAGAAGTATGGAGTGACGATTCTTTATACTGCGCCGACCGCAATCCGCACATTCATGAAATGGGGGGAAGAATGGCTCAAAGGTTGTAATCTCTCCTCTTTACGCCTCTTGGGCTCTGTCGGCGAACCAATCAATCCCGAAGCATGGATGTGGTACGCAAAACAGGTGGGGCAGGGAAGGTGTCCCGTCATCGACACTTGGTGGCAAACCGAAACCGGAAGCATCATGATCGCCCCCATCCCGAATGTGACGACTCTAAAACCAGGAAGCGCCAGCAAACCTTTGCCCGGAATCGATGCAGCGATTATAGACGATGAGGGGAATCGGAGCTCGTCAGGATACCTCGTGATCACTTCTCCTTGGCCCTCCATGTTGCGGGGAATCCATAAAGATCCTGCCCGCTTCAAAGAGACCTATTGGAGAAAAGGGGGCTACTACTTCACTGGAGATGGGGCCAAAGTGGATGAAGAGGGGGACTTTTGGCTCAGCGGACGGGTCGATGATGTGATCAATGTCTCTGGACATCGCCTCGGCACTATGGAAATCGAAAGCGCTTTGGTCGATCACAAAAGTGTAGCAGAGGCTGCCGTCATCGCGATTCCCCACCCGGTCAAAGGGCAGGCAGTCGTCGCTTTCGTCACTCTCAAAGAAAAGACCCTGACTCAGCCGAATTTAGAAAACGATCTGAAACAACATGTTGTGAAAAAGATCGGAGCCCTTGCGCGGCCTGAAAAGATCATTTTTATTTCTGAACTTCCAAAAACAAGAAGCGGCAAAATTATGAGGCGCTTGCTCCGAGATATTGCCGAAGGACGGGTGGCTGGAGATCAGACGACTCTATCAGATCCTTCCGTCATCAAAGCAATTGAAGAACTCCTTCTATCGAAGTCCTAACAGCCGCTTCCCGCCATTAGGACAATTGGAATGAGCGCGTCGTCATTGGTGAACTGCCCGAATTGGAAAAATTCAGAGTCGAAATAACCCCCTTTCCAACCGACCGCTTTTTGTAAATCGATAAAAAGGTCGATGATGAGTGCGCTATTGCCTGTCCAGACCCCTGTTCCTTGGAATCCAGTTTTATCTGGGTCATAAAAAAAAACAAGGGGAAATCTGATCAATAGATAAAGCCGTAACTCAAGATGGGGACGGGAACATATCCCTTTGAAGACATCGAAGAAGAAAAGTAAAGAGTCGGAAACCCCACTTGCAGTTGAAGAAAGCGGCGCTTGTCTTGATCATTCCAATACTCTCCTCCAAAAAGAAGCTCTGCAGCGCACCCATACGAGCTCTGGTTTTCAAAAAATGAAATCCCATAGATGTTGATGTAGAGCGCTGACGCCCCCACCCCTAAGTAGAATTGCGATTCAGCATAAGGAGTCGGATAGTATAGGTAGATCACACTCGTTTTCGCTTGGGCCAAAAGGCCAAGCGACACCCGTGCTGAAAAATCGAGCCCCTGATGCCCCGATTGCATCCGATACCCGATCCCCGCCGCCGGGTTGAAAAAATAAAGAGCCCCGAGATCTGCATAAAAGTAGGAATCGGTCTCATCCCAATCTGAAAAAAGGGGGAACGCACAAAGAAGGAGAGGCAAAAGCGCTTTTCTCATCGCACCAGAGTCTACACTTTTTTTTCACCCAATTCAATGGCCAAAAATTCAGATTGAGCAGTAACTTAATCTTATGGACTACAAAAAATGGATTGATGAAATCGCCGCCCTCTGCCAGCCCAAGCAGGTCTATGTGTGCGACGGATCGGATGAAGAATTTCGGCGCATCTCTTCAGAGATGGTCGAGAAAGGAACCCTCGTTCCATTGAAGCGTCCCGGCAGTTTTTGGTGCCGATCGAACCCCGACGACGTCGCCCGCGTTGAAGAGTGCACCTTCATCTGCTCCAAAGAAAAAATCGACGCCGGCCCCACCAACAATTGGGTCGATCCCAAAGCCATGCACGAACGGCTCCAAAAACTGTTTGCCGGCTGCATGAAGGGAAGAATCATGTATGTCATTCCCTATTGCATGGGCCCTCTCGGATCGGAATCGGCGAAGATCGGCTTTGAAATCACCGACTCTCCCTACGTCGTCCTCAACATGAAGATCATGACCCGCATGGGCAAAGAAGCTCTCGATCATTGGAAAGGCCCTTTTGTCCCCGGCGTCCATTCGGTCGGAGTCCCCTTGAAAGAAGGGGAGAAAGATTCTCTTTGGCCCTGCAACCCGAAGGAAAGATGTATCGCCCATTTCCCCGAAGAGCGATCCATTTGGTCCTTTGGAAGCGGCTACGGAGGGAACGCGCTCCTCGGAAAAAAGTGTCTCGCTTTAAGGATCGCAAGCGTCCTCGGAAGAGACGAAGGATGGCTCGCTGAGCATATGCTCATTTTGGGCCTCACGAACCCGGAAGGAAAAAAAAGATATATCGCCGCCGCTTTCCCCAGCGCTTGCGGAAAAACCAACCTTGCCATGCTCACCCCCACTCTTCCCGGCTGGAAAGTAGAATGTGTCGGAGACGATATCGCCTGGATCCGCTTTGGAGCGGACGGAAGACTCTATGCGATCAATCCTGAAGCAGGCTATTTTGGCGTCGCTCCGGGCACATCGATCAAAACCAATCCAAACGGGATAAAAACCATCCAGAAAAATACGATTTTTACCAACGTAGGACTCACCCCCGACCGAGACGTTTGGTGGGAAGGAATGGATGTAGAGCCCCCCAAGGGACTCATCTCGTGGCTTGGCGAACCGTGGGATCCGAAGGGAGGAAAACCCGCCGCTCATCCAAACGCCCGGTTCACCGTCCCCGCCAAACAAAACCCCATCTACGATCGGGCCGCCGATGATCCGAAGGGAGTCCCCCTTTCTGCGATCATTTTCGGAGGACGGCGCAACAGTGTCATTCCCCTCATTTTCGAGTCATTCAATTGGCAACATGGAACGTTTCTCGGCGCCAGCGTCTCATCGGAAACAACGGCCGCAGCCAAAGGAGAATTGGGGAAATTGCGCCACGATCCCTTCGCGATGCTCCCTTTTTGCGGCTATCACATGGGAGACTATTTCGCCCACTGGCTCGAAATGGGAAAAAGATCGAACCAGATGCCCAAGATCTACTACGTCAACTGGTTTTTAAAAGACCCTCAAGGGAAATATCTGTGGCCCGGCTTCGGGGAAAATAGCCGCATCCTCAAATGGATCTTTGAACGGTGCGAGGGAAGCGCTCCCGCCAAAAAAACACCGATCGGCTCTCTTCCTACTTCCCTAGACGTGTCGGGACTCAACGTAGATCTAAAAGCCCTTCTCAACGTCGATCGGGCAGCGTGGAAAAAAGAGGCCGCCGACCTCGCCGTCTACTTCAGTCAGTTTGGCGAACGGATGCCAAAACCCCTCTTGGACGAACTCGACTCCCTCCTCAAACGGCTCGATGAGTAAAAAATATCTTTAACTTAATTCAATAAATTCTTTAACATACTCGCTCAATTTAAGTAGGAGCGAATATGAGCGCCATTTACCCGGCCCCCCCTCTTCATCAAGAGCCCTTGTATCAACTTTCTCAACAAAGAGATCAAAATCCAAAAGTGGAGAGAGCCGCTAAGACGATCTTTCAAAGAGTGAAAGAGGCGGCAGCCTGGGTCTGGAGAGCGATTGTTCTGAGTGTCGCCGTCGCCGGGGAAAAGATCAGTATTGTTGTTTTTCGGATCCTCAATTGGATCCACCCATCGATTGGCCCCCAAATAGAAATCATCTACTTGAGAGTGATGGGAGTGATTGATGCTGTCCGCAACGGGTGGAAGCAGCAAGAGATGAAAGAAGAGCTCGACACCCTTCGAAGAAGCAACGAAGATATGCGGGTGAAAATGAATACCCAGGCTCCTTGGGTCGAAAATTATGGGCGCCTCTTCAGGGAGAATGGAGACCTGAGATGCGCCAATCAGAGACTCGAAGAGGCGAATCGCTTTCTAAAGGAAGGGGGGGAAGGGACTCTGAAGAGAAATGATCTGTTGGTCGCTGAAAGGACCCTTGTTGAACAGCGCGAAGCTGCATTGAAAATGAAAAATCAGACCCTTTCGCAACAGCAGAGCGCATTGCGGGCTGAAAGAGAGACTTTAAAGGCGAAAGTGGATGAGTTAGCCCGCCTTTTAAAAGAGGCTGAAGCAGTCAATGCAGGGCTTCGAGAGAAATT
>CAZIML010000109.1:3707-6502 GCA_964540255.1 uncultured bacterium | reverse complement strand
GACACTGACGGGGAATGCTGAAATTAATACAGGGCCCTAGAACTCCTGTTTGAACCAAAAGCTCCTTTTTTGGAAGCAGTGGATCATGCCCCCGACCGTTTCTTGATACCAGACTCTGGTGCTGGAGCAGACCACTGCAAATTTTTCAGCAGCGAGCCGTTGGATTTTAGGAGAACATTCTTTTCCGATCGAAGGAGCGATCATCGAAAATTTTTGCAGGAGATTATTTTTGGCGCCAAAAAGGGCAACGGAAACATTGTGCGCAGCTTGAGCGGCTCGGTCCCGAACCCAAGCATGGACAAAACGCCCTTTCCCTAGAAAGAGAACGTCTCGATCTCTGATATTTCCCAAGCGAGGTTCAAGACCCGGCGTTCCCCCCGGAAGGCGATCTCCAATCAGGGCCGCTCCTTCAAAACGGCGGATCACCGGATCGAATCGGTCGATGTAATGAGCGATCTGAGGTGTTGCCTCTGGATCAATGTCGCTCCAACTGAGAGCTAAACGTCCATCGAGATCGACGAGCATCGGCGGTCCATCTGAAGGGTGGATCCCTGTTCGATGGAACGGAGTGATGGCGCCAGTTCGATTGATAATCGCTCCAGCAAATTCATTCAGTTCTTGCCAACCAACCGCTGTTCCTCCTTCTAGCGATAGGGCTTCGATCGGAGTTTCTACATGGGCGGGATTAAAGGGGATCGGAGGGGATAAAACCAGCGGTTGTCCCAGAGGCCCCCCATTCGCATCGTAAAGATGAGCGATCACTTGGAACCGGTGAGAGCTCCCTTCTCCTGCCTGGTGAGCTACCAGTGAAATGAGGCCATCCCCATGGGACGCAATTTTCGGAGAGCCATATATGTGCGACCCCAAAGAAATTGTATTCGAAACTCCATTCGGGTGTTCAATGTTGATTTTCCACTCTGAACCAGACTGCGTAAGATGGGCGCTCGCAGCTGGCGAGGCAAGCTGAATGCGTCTCTCTCCGCATTGGTTGGACGGTTGCCCCCGAAAGCTGCTGCCTAAAATTTTTTGGGCCAAAGTATTGACGACGGCCATTGCGTATCCAGTGCTCACGAGGCCGTAACCGGCGGTAAGCCCCAAAGAAACAAATAAGGCGGGAGTTGATAGAGGGTGATTGGGAAAACATACGCTATTCATGATGCATCCTTTGTCAAAAATTTGAAAACATTGTAGTCGATCGCTTGTAAATCGGGAAGAATCTTAATCTTAAACTGAAATGTAATATCGGGAAATCAATGGGTTGGCTAAAATATTTCCTTGCAGTTTCCTTGTTTTAGGGTGTGTCTGAATTTTTTTTCTGACATTCAATGAGCTAGCAATGAGAGGTTTATAAAAAAATGGAAAAATAGTACCGGTTTGTGGTACCATGTGCATAGAGATAACAGGATGAACAAAAAGCATGAACGTACACTAAAAGCAATTTTCAAACTCCCAGTCCAAGCGAATGTCGCCTGGAAAGATTGCGAAAAGCTCCTTGAGTACCTGGGGGCTGAAATTTCAGAGGGAGAGGGGTCTAGGGTAAGGATAGTCTTAAATAAAATTAAGGCAAACTTCCATCGGCCCCACCCTAAAAAGGAGATTGACAAAGGGGCTTTGGTCTCTTTAAGAAAATTTCTCGAAAATGCAAATATACGGCCGAAGGAAAAGGGAAAACAATGATGAAATATAAAGGATATATGGGGCAGGTTGAGTATGATGACGAAGCTAAGATTTTTCATGGCGAAGTCGTAGGTCTGACCGACATCATCACATTTCAGGGAAAAAGTGTTGATGAGCTTGAAGAAGCGTTTAGAGGATCGGTAGATGATTATCTGAATTGGTGTAAAGAAAGAGGAGAAAAGCCCGAAAAAACATTTTCTGGCACTTTTAATCTGAGAATTCCCCCCGAACTTCACGCCAAGCTTGCTTTTCATGCAAAAACAATCGGTGTTAGTCTAAATTCATTCGTTGCAGAAAAACTTCGACATTCCGTTGAGTAAAGCTCGATTTGTAAATTGAGGCATCAATTGAAGAACGCCTTCATGAAGGAAGGGGATTCTCTTCAGCCAAGGGGCGGCAAGTGCCTTGCCGCAAAATCAGTTAGATAGCTCGGCTATTAACCCCTCGGGTTAATATCTCGGCCGTGAACGGCCGAGATAGCGCTTCGAGCAAGCTGTTCAAGAAATTGTTGAATGAAAAATGATTTTTTGAGACGATGGAGAATCCTACACGGAGTCAATATGAAAAAACTAACGATCTCGTCTCTTTTACTCGCCGCCTCCCTTCTGCAAGGGACAATTCTGAATGAATTTCCCTCTCTTTCGATGAATTCGGATGGAGAGGTCGTTGCATTTTGGCAAGGATACGATAACACGTATAATGTGAGCGTAGCTCGAAGCGCAACCCTTCCCTTCGGCGGAAGCTGGAGTTCTCCCGTCGATGTTTCTCCTGAGGGGAAATTGGCGATGTATCCAAAGGTGGCGATCAATCCGTCAGGTCAAATGATCGGCGTGTGGGAAGTGGTTCTCGGGAATTCGTTTTCCATTCAAGCCGTTGCCGGCGCTTTTGGCTCTGGCTGGGGAGGGGTTGAACTGATCTCAGAAAGTACCTCAGAAGATACTTTTCCAGAGATCGACATCGATGGAAGCGGCAATGGGGTTTTGTTGTGGCAAAAGAAAGTTGGGGGCGCTTATGAGGTCAGAACGGCCTCTTACAATTCCACGACCCATAGCTGGGGCTCTCCTGTTACATTAAGCGCTCCTTCCCGAACTATGCCTTTCCCCGAAGCTGTTGTGAAT
>CAZIML010000109.1:0-3697 GCA_964540255.1 uncultured bacterium | reverse complement strand
AAAGCATTTGCCTTTTGGCAGCAATTTGTAGAGCCAGCTAACCAAATTCAAGTCTCTTCGTTCAGCTCCGAAGAGGGATGGAGCACTCCGACCGTTTTATCAGATCCAACGTATAACTCCACAAATGTTCAAGCTGTGATCAATGATCCAGGACAAGTAGTCGCTCTTTGGCAAAAAGGGGGCGAAACTGCCATATGGATTGAGGCAGCTATAGCTTCGCCAGAAGGGATTTGGGGTGAGGCCACTTCTCTTTCCCTCCCTAATGAGATTTCAGTCAACCCCATGGCGGTGATGAACGCTTCTGGAAAAATCGTCGCAGTTTGGCAGAGTGCTTATCCTGAAGATGTTACGCTCCAAGTCGTCCAGTCGGCGATTTACTCCGATGGCGTTTGGAGTGCCCCTGTGAGTCTCTCCGATCCCTCTCTCAAAGCCGCATCCCCCTCGATTGCGATCAATAGTGCAGGGAAAGCCGTCCTCGCTTGGACAGCCAACGGAGTTGTTCAATCAGCCCTCCTTTCTTCAGAAAATATGTGGAGTACCGTCGCAGAGCTATCAGATCCATCGAGTGTCAGTTTTTACCCGCAAGCGGGTATTGACGCAGCCGGCAACGGCGTAGTCGTGTGGCAAAGCAACGATGGAACTGATACGCAGATCCAATCCTCTGTCTATACAGCGGGTGGATCTTGGAGTGCAGCAACGACAATTTCAAACTAATAGGTAAAGAGTGGTCAAAAAAAGATCGATCGCGAGCGTAGCTCTACTCTTGTGTTTGCTCCAAGGGTCGCCCCTCTCTGCTTTCACTTTGACGAAAAGCAACTCCAATACATTGACTCTGGGAACGGGGCTTCCATCCGATGGGGCTAATGGAGATGGGAGTCTCACTGGGGTCGACTCGTTTTTGATCACTGGCGGGACGGTGGCGGTGGCCAACGCTGCAGCGATTGGATCAGGGGTTCCTGTCACGATTAGCGATGGAGCCCTGCTCAATATTAGCGGCGCATCGATCTCAATCGGGCCGTTGGCGGGAGGTTCGACCCTTTCCTCTTCAACTCTTGTCAATTTAGGAGCTCAAACGCTCACTGTCAACGAGTCTAGCTCAACGAACTTTGACGGGGTGATCGCAGGCCTTACTGGATCGCTTGTGAAGAGCGGCGCTGGAACTTTGACGTTGCGGAATGTGAACACCTACGCAGGAACCACCACGGTCTCTGCGGGAACGCTGGCCCTTTCCGGAAGCGGCGCCATCGGCAGCTCCAGTGCTGTTGCGTTGAGCGGAGCGACGCTC
Source organism: uncultured bacterium (assembly GCA_964540255.1). GTDB lineage: Bacteria > Chlamydiota > Chlamydiia > Chlamydiales > SM23-39 > REEB52. The sequence goes on along the minus strand of CAZIML010000109.1, from coordinate 2,412 downwards.
GACGTGAGCGGCGTGACTCTCAGCGCCAGCATCAATACTTTGTCTGGCTCTGGGGCGATCACCCTTGGAAGCAAATCCCTGGTGATCAGCCAGGGGACCGATCAAACGTTTTCCGGCGCCATCGGCGGAACGGGAGGCGTGATCACAAAATCGGGCCTCGCGAAACTCACTTTAAGCGGCTCAAGCAACTACACAGGGGGAACCACGATTTCTCAAGGGACTCTTTCCATTGCAAGCGCCAATAACATCGGTGGAGGGACGGCAGGATTCACCCTCAACGGCGGCACTCTAATGGCCACCGGCGCAGTGTCTACTTCTGGAAGCGTCTCCGTTACCGAGAGTTCAACAATCGATGCGTCGGGCGGTTCGGTAACATTGAGTGGAACAATGACCGGATCAAACGGAAAAACCTTGGCGAGCAGCGGCACCCTTTCGTTGCAAACTGTCGCTGTCGCAGGTACCGACACATTTACCATTTCAGGAAATTTATCAGGCTCCCAGGTGCTCACAAAAACGGGAACCGGAACCCTCACTCTTACAGGGACAAATGATTACACCGCGGGAACGACGATCAGCGCGGGTTCAGTGATTGGAAATGCTACTGCCTTTGGAAGCGGCGCTATTACTTGCTCTGGAACTATCAACTTCAATCAAACAACCACCGGAACCCTATCGGATACGATTTCTGGAACGGGAACTTTCATCAAGTCAGGCGCCGCCCTCTTGAATATGGATGCAACAGTCACTCAAGGAACCGCATTGATCAATCAGGGAACGCTCGCTGTCCTCTCTGGCCGCACTCTCTCTGCCAGCTCCACCACAGTTGCTGCAGGAGCCCTTTTACAGGGGAATGGAACGATTGGAAGGGCGGGCGCCACGTTCACAAATAATGGAACTGTTCAACCCGGATCATCGATCGGAACTCTTCATATCATCGGCGACTTCGTCGCAAATGCTGGATCGACGCTTGAAGTCGAATTCGGCCCAACTCCTCCCGCCGACCTACTCGATGTAACAGGGACTTTCACCATCAACCCAGGGGCCATCCTCCACATTTTCCCAGATCCCACTGGACCCTACCAAGCCAACACGGTCTACACCGTGGTTTCTGCCGCGGGAGGAGTGATTCAAAACGCCCAATTCACTGTGACGAGCAGTTTGCCCTCGTTCGATGCGACCGTTCTTTACTCGGCCAACCTTGTACGGATCATTGTAGGGCTATCTCCCTTTTCAGTCATAGTAACCGACGGCAACGCAGGTCAGGCAGCCAAGTGTTTGGGAGGTCCCGTTGCAGCAACAGGATCAGATCTTGAGACCATCTATAATAGCCTTCTCTTCATGGATGTGAATGAGATGACCTATGCGATCAGTCAAATGCAGCCTTCCCTTTACAATGGGTTTGATCTCTGCGAAGAGGAGACTCTTGTCAATGTGCGCAATGCGATCACCAAGTGGCAGAGCGATTTTGATCGAAACGAGTGTCGGAGCGACAATCAGCTTCAGTTCTGGAACAGCTACTTCTATACACAAGGAAACCAGGGAGCGCTCGGCTATGAGGCCGGGTTCCATACGACCACCCAAGCTGGAGTGACAGGAGCCCACTACCGGGGCCACTCCAATGCCTTTTGCGGGGCCGCCTTTGCCTATACCAATGATCACATTCGGTGGAAGGGGAATGTAGGCTCTGGGCAAGTCAATAGCTATTATGGGGGCGCCTACGCTGGGATAAAGGATGAGAAACTCTATTTTCAACTGGTTGCGATGGGAGGCGGCAATAATTACGAAGGACACAGGAATATCTTCTTTCCCGCAACGGAGCTTCCTGGATTCTCTCGAACAGCTGACCATGAAAATTGGGGTTGGAGCGGCCTTGGAAGCGCTGAGCTAGGTTTTCTTCTTCCCTTTAACTCCCACTTTGAATGCCACTCCTTCGGCAGATTTGATTACACTTTTTTCCACCGGAATGAAGCGACTGAAACGGGGGCGAATAGCCTCGATCTCTACCTCGATCCTCACAATGCCCAAATGGTTCGAGGAGAAGTGGGGTTAGATTTCTTTGGTTGTTATGACCAAGGGGGCGGCACTTTCCTTCCTAAAGCGAAAGTGGCCTACGTTTTTGAAAGAAGGTTCAATGGAGCTTCCTCTCAAGCGAGCTTCCTTTTCTCTCCAGGCTGTACGATGAATGTGACCGGCATGGAGCCGAGCCGCCAGCTTCTCTCCTACTCGCTCGGGATCGATATGAGGGCTTTTTCCGACTCTCTTCTTTTAGGGGTTGAATGGGAAGGACAGAGCGGCGAACACTTTTTCAGCAGCAACACGATCGGACAACTGAAGTGGTCTTTCTAAGTGTCTTAAAATTACCAGCTTTCTCAGAACGGGAATGATCGATCTTATCCGATCGAAATCGATGCT
>CAZIML010000108.1:0-6520 GCA_964540255.1 uncultured bacterium | reverse complement strand
ATTTTAGATTTGGAATTTGGTATTTCGGATTTGAATTTATTTTTGAGGATGCTTTCGGAGGCCACTTCATTGGCAAGCGCCTTTTCCACTCCCGAGAGGAGAACGGATGAGGGGACGATATGGAGTCCTTCAACCTCAGTCTTTTCAATGATGCTTTCCAACTTTCCATCTTCGGTGAGGACATCGAAAAGCCCTTTCCCTTTGTCTTTGAATCCGTACCACATCGATGCGGAGGCCTGGGGATCGAGGTCGATCAGTAAAACTTTTTTTCCCGCTTCTGCTAGCGCTGCCGAGAGATTGACCGCGGTGGTCGTCTTTCCTGAGCCCCCTTTCTGATTTACAATCGCAATCGTTCGCATAATCAACCCCTCTTTTCCCTCACATATAGAAGTTTTTACCCCCCAATTCAAGAAAAAACTTAAGAGAAAGCCATTTTTCTTCCGAAATTGCCCCTCTTCTGCTATATTGGACGCCGCAAAACGAGAGGATTTGTCATGCAAATAGACCTAAGAGGAAAAAAAGCTTTAATTGTAGGGATTGGCGATGACCAGGGGTTTGGCTGGGCGATTGCAAAGTCGCTGGCCGAAGCAGGGGCAGAGATCATCATCGGCACTTGGGCGCCGATCGTGAAGATTTTCAAAACCTCTTGGGCGAATGGGAAGTTTGATGAATCGCGCAAACTCTCCAATGGAAAACTCCTTGAATACTCAAAGCTTTACCCGATCGATGCAGTCTTCGACAAAATGGAAGATGTTCCACAAGAAGTGAGGGAAAATAAGCGCTATGCCGAACTTACGGGCTACACGGTTTCTGAAGTGGCTAAACAAGTGGAAGCTGACTTTGGACAAATCGACATTCTCGTCCATAGTCTCGCCAATGCCCCTGAAGTGACCAAAAACCTCCTCGATACTTCCCGCAAAGGATATCTTGCAGCGATGAGTTCCTCAGCCTATTCGTTCATCAGTCTTCTCGCCCACTTCGGCCCCATCATGGTTCAAGGAGGCTCAGTCCTTTCTCTCACCTACATCGCTTCTGAAAGAGTGATCCCCGGCTACGGCGGAGGAATGAGCTCAGCGAAGGCAGCCCTTGAAAGCGACACTCGGACTCTTGCCTGGGAAGCGGGACGGAAGTGGAATTTGCGGGTGAATACGATTTCAGCAGGCCCCCTCAAGAGCCGGGCTGCCAAAGCGATCGGGATGATCGATGATATGATCGCCTATTCAAAGGCAAATGCTCCTCTCACCAAGGATTTGGAAGCGGAAGAAGTGGCAGCAGCTGCCGCTTTCTTGCTCTCCCCCCTCGCCTCGGCGATTACGGGAGCCACCCTTTATGTGGACAACGGGATGCACGCAATGGGGCTTGCTGTCGACAGCAGCGCCATCCAGAAAGAAGAAAGCTCGTGCTGCGCTCCCTCTGTCGTCGGCTAAAGGGATTTACAATTCCTCGCTGAAGTTGATGCGAGCGTTTAAGCGATTCGAGGGCATTTATGTCAGCAAGCTCTTGTGTGATTACAAGACCCGGCAATCAAATTTTTGATCGACTTCCAGATGATGCAGTCAGGTCAGTATTTCAATTCCTAAAAGAAGTAAACGGCTCTATTTCTATATCATCTGCAGAGGATGATCAAACAAAGTTAGTGGTCGGCTATGTTTGCAAAAACTGGCAAAACAACCCTATCATAAAAAAAGAACAGCGCGAGGCAGCCACAAGACTGCATCAACGGGCTGCGCTGAAAAACGTCCATCATCAAATGATTGAACGTGACTATCCACCTAGTCTATTGGAACTTTTACAAAGCCACAATTTGAGTATCCCCGAACTGCCCGTGTTAGACGTTAAAGTTTCAGACGCCTTAGATGCCCCGATGAGTCGCGCAAATGATCTCACGCATCGTATCATGAGGTTTAAAACTGAAGATAACCGTCCCGGGCTTGCATTCCATTTACAAAGATTGGACAAACGAATTGTCCGATTGGCTGGACAAGAGATTTTGTTCCCCGGAGAAAGTTCTGTTCTACACATTTATAAACAAAGCCCGAATCCTCAAAACCAGAGTTGGCGATATGCGTGGGTCCAGAAAACAATACAACTCGGGCGATATAAGAGGGACCAAAATGGGGTCAAAGCGCATCTCTCTCATCTGTTCAACCAATCTTTATATCCTGTCGAAATAGATCACGCATTCCTCTTTCAGGTGATCACCAACAAAAATCGATCATACCGGATTTTTTCGGAAGAAGAACCGCCACCTCATCCTATTCGACTTTTAGCTGATACACTTTGCAACCGATTCTTTATATTGAGCGCACAGACTTTGGCAATCGGAGCCCTCTACAGTAAAATCCAAAAGGGCTGATGGATCCCAGGGCGATTGCAAGAAGAATCTCTTGACAAGTCTTGTCCATAGAGAAGGATGGGGAAAAAGCAAAGAAATTTTCTTGATCCTGCCACTGCGTTTCGCATTGATCCTGCCGCCATGCCTCATGGCGATCCTTGCTATTTTTTCTTTACAAGCAATTGATCATGCAATCGCCCTGTGATGGATCCTAAGATATAGTCATTTTAAGAACGATACGAAAACTTGAATTTTTGCAGGGCCGCTCCTCCGGAGGGTCCTGAGTCCAATCTGCCAATCGTAGGCTTCGTACCCTTTGCACATTTGCGAGGGTCTATTCGCCTTGAAAATATGTCCGCAAAATTCGGCAGATCCCTCAATCAGTTCAAAGTGAAGCCTAATCTTTAGGGTAGGCGTCTCAATCCAAATCTTCTCTCCCAATCGAAAAGTAGTCCCCTTGATCCCTTCAATGGATAGGGTCGTTTCAGGAGAAATATTGCAGTGTAGGGCCGCCTCAAAAAGATCGCCTCGGCCCATTTCAGAGAGTTCAGGAAGATCAAAGAGGGATTTCCCAACCAAACTGTGAATCCCGGCTGTCCCCTTCCAAAAGAGTCTGAGAGAAGAGTCTACTGTCGTCACAGGTTCATACGTGATTGGAAAGAGGGGGGCTGCGAGAAGCTGATGGGGGTGATCTCGGAGAAGACGGGGGGAAAATTCCCCATCCGCAAGGAGCCACTCGACCGGATTGGGACGAGGCTCCCCTTTTTCTTGCGCATCAAAACGGGCAGGTCCAATAAAGAGCTGCAAATTGGCGTCGTAGGGGATCGAAAAATGGGTTTGCCCCGCAAGCTGCGCGGTGATGAGCCACTCAGTCCACTCTTGAGGCGAAAAATCGGTTGGGTTTACGGGAAGAAGCGCTTCTCCGACACAGGCCCGATATCGATTTTCCCACGAGGGTTTCTCAGGCTTTTTGGAGAGGGCTTTTTTCAGCGCCTCTTCTACCTTCCCCTTCAACTCCCCTAAAACAGGGGAAAAAAGACGAAGAAGATAGATCAAGATCGGAGCGATTCGGTAGCGAAGCTGAAAGTCATGGCAATGGGGAAAATCATGCAGATAGAGAGGGAAATTTCCATCCTGAGCTTGAAAAGGGAGAAGACGGGCGATCAACTCCTTCCCCTCAGAGACCGATTCAGCGCTCTTTTTTCGAAAAAGGGCAAGGGCAAAACAAAAGTTCTCATAGAGAGGGATCGTCTCAGCATCATGAACAAACTGAGTCCTCTCGCTTTTTCTCTTCACCCCTGCTTGATAGGCAAGATCGATCGTCCGTATTTGTTTTTTCAGCGTTTCAGTTTCCATTTCCGATAGCCATTGTGAGTGCGTGAATGATTCCTAAGTCCTTGGTGGGAGGGGCAATGAAAGTGGCCACTTTTTGAAGAGTTTCTGGAGCGTGGGCCATCGCAATTTTAATATCGGCCGCCTCGAGAAGGGTGATGTCATTCTCATCGTCCCCTGCTGCGATGACGATGGGCCCCCTCCCTTTAAGGCGGAATAGTTCGATCAATGAAGCTCCCTTAGACGCTTGCATGTCGGTGACGAGAAGGATGAAACACCCCTCGACAAACGGGTCGCGGATCTTGGCGACCTGAAACTGGCCGGTTGCTTGAAGACGCGATGCGACAAGGGCCATCTCAGCAGCAGGTCCGAAACATTTCACAAGAGGAAAAGGATCGAGTTGTTCAAAACGGTCAAGCGCTACCCATTTCTCCTTCTGCCGTTTTTGCAAATCGGAAAGGTAGGTCATTTCTCCAGAAGAAAAACGATGGGGGCGCCAGTAGCAAAAATCGCCCTTCTCATACCCCGCATAAATGAGAAAATCGGAACCGATCGCATGATACGCCTCTTCAAGGAGGGGAATTTGATTCGGATCGATATATTTCTTAAAAAGAAGCTGCCGGGTCGGCATCTCGAGAGCAGCCGATCCGTTTTGAGCTAGAAATGTGTAGGGAAAATCAAATTTAGAAAGGGCCATCGAGCCAAAGGCAAGAGGACGCCCCGTCGCCATCGCTAAGCTCCATCCTTCCGAGGTGAGGCGCCGCAAATAGTCAACCACCGGGTCAGGTACGCTATATTTATCAAGTGTGATCGTCCCATCGATATCGAGGGCGATCCAGCCTTTCTTTTTCATCCCTTCAGGATACCACGTCGGAGAATTTTTCTGTAAAAACTGCGTAAAGATGGGATTAAAATTTTTTGCTTGTACGAATTTCAAGAAATGAAGTATAACTGCCTCTCGCTTTTGAAATTTTTTATTAACCAGCCCCTAGCCGGGCAAAAACAGAAACCTAAGAGGTAATTTATGGCAGTAGCAAACACAACAGCAGCAGCAGCACCAGCAGTTGCAACACCATTTGGAACACGTTGGAACAACTGGGTAGATGGTGTATTCAGCCGCGTTGTAACACAACTCAACTTCAGCAACACTTTTTCTTTAGCTCTTGAAAAAGTTGGCGATATAGAAGCAGACAGCACAGCAAAGAAAATTGTGAAAATGGCTGTTCTCTTCATCCCACTCCTCGCTTTCTCAGCATTTGCACTCGTTGGTTCAGCATTGAGCACAATCAAAGCTTGCTGCTGCGGAAACAAAGGAGAAACAAAAGCAGAAGAGAAAAAAGCAGAAGAAATTAATAAAGAAGTACCTGATGTTAAAACAGAGTAACTCTTGATTGAGTGGATCCGCGGGTTCATCCCCGCGGATTTTTTCTTTGCAAAGAAATCCCCCCTTTTCCCTAGTAGTTCTATGCCAGTTGATGAAACACTTCCCACCCTAACCGATGCCGCCGCTCAAATGCCAGCAGGAGATCTGGGAGCTGCTTTTGGCAAGATGATTCTCAGCCTAGCCCTCCTCATCATTCTCATGCTCGCCTCCTACTGGTTCATTAAGAAATTGATCCAGCAGCGCCTCCAAAAAGGGGGAGATGGCTCGGCGATTCAGATCTTAGAAAGAAGAGTGTTGAGTCCTAAGACAATGCTCTATTTAGTGGAAATCGATCAGAAAAAAATTTTGATTGCTGAGTCTCAATTAGAGATTAAGCGGCTGGACAGCTTTCCATAAGGTTGAAAACAGATCGCGGCGTAGAACGGCGCCGGTTCATTTTCATTCGCTAGCGTCTTTTTACATTCTTCGACGACGTCCAACCGATCATAGAAATTGGCCGCATCGCGCCGCTCTACTCCGCCATGAAGCCGTTTTTCAAAGTGGGCAAACCAGGCTCTCCCCTCTAAGGGACGGAAAATACCAAGAAGAGCTGAAAACTGGAGCGCCAGCCAGTAGAATGGGATTCGAACGATTGCAATCACCTGTTTCATCGAAAGGGAGATCGACCGATGTACGTAGCTGATCACAGGCAATCGGATCAGGTGGAGGATCGTGTAGATCGTCATATAAAAGGGCAAAACAAACAAGAAAAGTCCCATACACTTGAATGCAATCAGACTCATCGGCTCTTGTTGATACCGAAGCCGATCGTTTTGGCTCACAATCTCAAGCCGATTTTTCACCAAATTCCTTCTGTTCATCCACCCGTTTGGCAGCGATTCAAGAGGAAAATGGCCGGGTTGTACATCAGGAGGAAAACAAATCATAAATTCTCACGGATGAATTGAATCATAACATCGGCCGTCGCTTCAAGATGCTCATCGAGATGGGCCGAAGAGACAAACCAAGCCTCATGGGCAGAGGGAGAGATGTAAATCCCCCTCTTGAACAAGTAGTGGAAAAACCGGATGAACATCTCCTCATCCATTTTCTTTAAATCTTCTTTAGAGGCGATTTTTTTCACGCCAAAAAAGAGGTTGAACATCGATCCTGCTTGCTGGATGCACCCGTTTTTATTTTTCAGGGCCTCTCTGAGGGGGTTTGCCAGAAGATCGGCTTTCCTTTGGAGCTCCTCATAAAATCCCTTCTCCCCGACTAGGCTCAACGCCTCCCATCCGGCTCGCATCGCCACTGGATTGCCAGAGAGAGTTCCCGCTTGATAAACAGGGCCGAGAGGGGCGAGGATATCGAGGATTTTTCGTTTTCCCCCAACAGCCGCCACAGGGAATCCTCCTCCAATCACCTTGCCTAAGCAGGTGAGATCGGGATCGATCTGATAGATCCCTTGAGCTCCTTGTAAACCGAGGCGA
>CAZIML010000107.1:0-6536 GCA_964540255.1 uncultured bacterium | reverse complement strand
GGAGACGATGATTCAGTACGCTACAAAAAAAATCGGACAGCTCAAGCTGATTCCCCCCGCTCGCGAATTCTCTATGCGTGGTGCGAATTGGGAAAATCCTTCTATTTTCAACGTTGAAGCAAGAGGGCTCTGGAATTCAGCGGCGGCAGGCGCCTCGGTTGTTTTCGCTACCTTGGTCCGGGGCGGCCTTTCCCTCGTATAAATTGAACGATCAACCAACTGCCTCTGAAGGGCCGAAATGGCCCTTAGGGCAGGGCTTTTTCATGATCGATGGCTTGACGACAAAAACAGGATCCGCTGCGCGGGAAGATCGAGGAGGATACGCAAGATGGAGAGAGGCACCGCACCCCAAAAATTATCCTATGCATTTTGCCGCTTGCGATCTTGCTTATGTCGAGCCGTTCAAATCTGTTCTATCAATCAAAAATGAGTTCCTATTTATAATCGCTGGACATCATCTGGCCTAGTCGCTTATACTCTCCATTGAAAATTTCGCTTTTAGAAAACGCCCTAAGTTAATATTTTGCAGATTATGAAAAGTTCCCCTTTAGAGACCCTCAACGCGATCGCTCAAGTCATTTATGACAAAAAGGGGTTCAATATCCTCGCACTCGATGTGCGGGGCCTATCTAGCATCACAGATTTTCTTCTTATCGCTGAAGGGAATGTCGATCGACATATCTCCTCCATCGGTCGAGCCGTCATTGACGAACTCGATGAAAGAGGGGAGCCGGCCGTCCATGTCGAAGGACTAAGGACGGGAGAGTGGGCGGTTTTGGACTTCGGCGATATCGTTGTCCATATCTTTAGCCCTGGCCTGCGCGAAAGATATTCTTTAGAGCGTCTTTGGAGTGAGAGCAAGATCGTGGATCTTGATATCAATACCTCCAAGCCCGCAATCGGTTAGGCTTACAACAATAAGAAGAAAAAATGGCATTCACTCTATTACACGAAAAAATTCAAAAAGCAATTCAAGATTTAGGTCACACAACTCCTACCCCGATCCAGCAAGAAGCAATTCCTAAGGTATTGGAAGGGTGCGATTTACAAGCGTGCGCGCAAACGGGAACCGGCAAAACGGCCGCTTTCGTCCTCCCTTCAATGCATAAACTGGCCACCCCAGCTCACGGCAAAGGGCCCCGCGTCCTCATCCTCGTCCCAACCCGGGAGCTCGCGATGCAGGTCGCTGCTGAAACAGCGAAGTACAGCAAGCATCTCCCAAACGTAAAGACCGTCTGCATCTACGGGGGGATGCCTTATCCGCTCCAAAATAAACAGCTCTCAAAACCCTATGACATCCTCGTGGCGACTCCAGGACGATTGATCGACCATATCGAAAGAGGGCGCATTCAGCTTTCTCGAGTCGAAATGCTCATCCTCGACGAAGCCGATCGGATGCTCGATATGGGCTTTGTGGAACCAGTCGAACACATCGCCTCTTTGACTCCGAAAACCCGTCAAACCTTGATGTTTTCAGCCACATTGAAAGGAACTGTTTTAAAACTCTCAAAAAGATTGTTGAATAATCCGGTCGAAATCAATATTCAGCCTACCTATGAGCAGGAAAAAAATATTGAGCAGCAGATCCATACTGTAGACAACATCGACCACAAATACCGTCTCCTCGACCATCTTTTGGCTGAGAAATCAATGAGCCAAGTGATTATTTTCACAGCGACCAAGCATCAGGCGGACGAACTTGCTGACAAGCTTTGCGTTGAGGGGCATCCAGCCGGGGCTCTTCATGGAGACATGAATCAGCGCCAAAGAACCAGAACGATCGCAGCCCTCAGGAAAGGAGTGATCCGAATCCTCGTTGCGACTGACGTTGCGGCGCGGGGGATCGACATCCCGGCGATCAGCCACGTGATCAACTTTGACCTCCCAATGAGCGCAGAGGACTACGTTCACCGGATCGGCCGGACTGGCAGAGCTGGAGCGACAGGGATCGCCCTTTCATTCGTCTCCAATAGAGATCGGCGCCTCGTCTCTGAAATTGAAAGATTTACTGGTATGAAGATGACTCCGACCGTAATTCCCGGGATGGAGCCCAAATTCAAACATGACTTCAAACCCCGCAAAAAAAGCTGGGGCCCCCCCAGACGCCGCTTTAGATAATAGAGGTTGCTCGAAAAGCTCCCTTCCTGAGAATAGAGGTTGCTCGACGCCCTGTTTTTTGGTATGATAGATCTACTGAAAAACAAAAAATTTAGGTTCATCAATGACCAAAAAAAGGATTGTTGTTACCGGAATGGGCGTCGTCTCTTGCTTCGGCAATGATGTGGACACATTCTATGAGCATCTTCTCGCCGGCAAAAGCGGGATTGTTCCAATCGAAGGGTTCCCTTGTAGCGAGTATCCAACCCGATTCGCAGGTGCGATCCGCGACTTTGACGTGGGCGACTACATGGACAAAAAACAGGCGCGCCGGGTCGATCCATTCATCCGTTTCTCGATGGTCGCTGGAAAAAAGGCTCTCGAAAGTGCAAAATTGGATGCAGAAGCTCTCTCTAAAGTAGACAAAAAACGATGTGGAATCATCATCGGCTCAGGGATGGGTGGAATGAGCGTCTTTTACGACGGCGTTGAAACCATCATCACGAAGGGCTACAAACGGCTCACCCCCTTTTTCGTCCCCTATATCATCACGAACATGGGAGGAGCACTCCTCGCCATCGATTTGGGCTTTATGGGGCCGAACTTTTCGATCTCAACTGCATGCGCCACCTCGAACTTTTCGATTCATGCAGCCGCGGAACAGATCCAGCAGGGGAAAGCCGACATCATGCTCTGCGGCGGAGCTGAAGCTGCGATCACTCCGATCGGCCTTGCCGGTTTCGTTGCGATCGGCGCCCTATCGACCCGGAATGACGACCCCACCAAAGCGTCTCGACCCTGGGACAAGGACCGAGATGGTTTTGTCATGGGCGAGGGAGCAGGCGTTCTCGTTCTCGAAACTCTTGAACACGCCCTTGCACGAGGCGCTCCGATCTACGCTGAATATCTCGGCGGTTCGGTCAATTGCGACGCCCACCACATGACCAATCCGCGCGAAGATGGACTCGGAGTTGGCCATTGCATTGAAGAGGCGATTGCAGACGCAGGGATTGCGAAAGAAGAGATCAACTATATCAACGCTCACGCCACCTCCACATTGGCAGGCGACTTGTGCGAGATTGAGGCGATCCGCTCCGTATTTGGCGACCATGCGAAAAAGATTAAGATCAACGGGACTAAATCGATGACCGGCCACTGCCTCGGCGCTGCTGGCGGGATCGAAGCCATTGCGACGATCAAAGCGATCTTAACTGGGAAGCTCCATCCGACGATCAATCTCGACAATCCAGAGCCGGCGCTCGAAGGTCTAGACATCGTTGGGAAAGAAGCGGTCGAGCATCAAATCACAGCAGCCCTATCGAATTCATTTGGATTCGGCGGACATAATTCAACCCTCGTATTTGCGCCGTATAAAGGAAAGTAGCTTGTGAGACACGATGAATCGTTTGGCGTGATCCCTCTCTCGAAAGAGCGAGGGCGTTGGGAAGTATTTCTCATCCAACATAATCGAAGCGGCTATTGGGGGTTTCCTAAAGGACACGCTGAGCCGAACGAGAGCCCAGAGGAAGCTGCCTTTAGGGAATTAAAAGAAGAGACGAATCTCGAGTTGATCCATCTTTTCCGGAAAGAGCCTCTTCATGAGCAGTATACTTTCATGATGGAAGGGAAACGGGTTTTTAAAAAAGTCTCTTACTTTATCGCAGAAGTGGGAGGCACCGTCGCTCTTCAAAAAGAGGAGATCCACGACGGAAAATGGGTTCCGATCCATGAAGCGGCTCATCAGGTAACCCACCAAGAGGGGCGCTCGATCTTAGCTCAAGTTGAAAAAATTCTCCCCAAAATACACTGATGCTTTTTCTCCGAAAAAAAACTCCCCTCGCTCCCCCGCAACCGGTGATTCAACTATTTGTTCGCCATTGCAACTACTCCTCTGCGAGCGCCCATAAAAAGCGACCCGAGGGATTTAGCCGGGAGGCCTGCCATCAAAACCTTCTCGACACGATCGATTCTCGGGTGCAAATCACCTATTTTCTCGACACTTGGAAAGAGGGGAGCCACTTCATCAAAGGATCGGCGATTGAGATTAAAGAGGGGACCGAGGCGGGCTCCTTTCTTCGGATGCTCGATCATGTGATTCATCTCAATTTGCACCCGGATACCATCGTCTATTTTTTAGAAGACGACTACCTCCATCGCCCCGGTTGGGTTGATGTTCTTTTTGAAGCGTTTTCCCTTGAGATCGATTACGCCACTCTCTACGACCACAAAGACAAGTATACAGCCTACCCGAAACTCACCTCTCACCTTTTTCTCACCCCATCGACCCATTGGCGCACCACCCCCTCTACCACCAATACCTACGCCATGCGCTATTCAACCCTTCTCAAACACCTCCCCATTCACCAAAAATATTCGGAAAACAGAAAAATCACAGCCGATCACGATAAGTTTTGCGCTTTAGGGCGGAAAGGAGCTAAACTCATTTCCCCAATACCCGGCTGGTCGACCCATGCCGACAGTGAATTTGCATCCCCATTTTTTAAGGAGAACTTATGTACCCAGCAACCACACTAGAAAGAACCGCTTCAAAAGATTGGACCCTTGTTATTTTGGCCAGTTTCCTCATCTGCCTTTCGGGCCAGATTGCGATCCCTCTTTGGTTCACTCCCATTCCTCTCGCGACCCGCAATACTCTCATCCTCTTGACAGCCGCCCTTCTCGGCTCAAGAAAAGGGACAGCGGCGACCCTCCTCTTTCTTCTTCAAGGAGCTCTCGGGCTTCCTGTCTTTTCAAATGGGGCTGCAGGAATCGCCTCCTTTTTCGGTCCTCAGGGAGGCTACCTAGTCGGTTATGTTGCTGCGAGCTATCTTGTTGGTTCGATGATGGAAAAAGGGAAGAGCCCGATTCTCTCCTTTGCGGCGGGCAATCTCGTGATCTATCTTTTTGGAGCTAGCTATCTGGCCACGTTTGTCGGCTTTTCAAAGGCCCTTTTATTGGGAGTGGCTCCCTTCATCCTCGGCGATCTTCTCAAATCAGCCCTCTGTTTGAAGTTTCTTGAGATCAAAAGAAACTCAAACAAATCGCAAACTAAAGCCTAAAGCCATCAACAGGGGGCGAATCAATTTTAAGCCGGGATTGCCGCTGGGAGATAGGATTCGGTAGAGCTGTTCGCGGCGAATGCGCACTTTTTTTGCGAGTTTGCCCAGGCCTCCCTGAGCTTCAGCCACGTTTCTGAGAGCCAGGAGGAAAAGCTTTTGAGATTCTTCGTCTCCATTCAGACTCTCTTCCCAAGCGGCATTGAGATATGCGGCAGCTTCATCCAAAGAGAAATTAGCAAGGATCGCCATGAGGCATGGCGGCAGGATCACTGCGAAACGCAGTGGCAGGATCAAGAAAATTTCTTTTTTCTATCCTGCCGGCGTCTCGCCGATCCTGCCCGCTCGCTTCGAGCGGATCCCTGTCCCCATCCTTCTCTATGGACAAGACTTGTCAAGAGACTTTTCTTGCAATCGTCCCGGCGTCGTATCTCCACTGACTCAAAACCTTGCAACTAGTGGACGTAGGCGTTTTGCCAGTAGGGGTGGGAAAGATCCCGTTCGTAGCGGCAGGTGGAGGGGTCGTAGATCTTGGCCGGATCTAAGTTCTCTCCGTAACATCTCTGAAGATACTTTTTCGGATCATTCGGGACAAACACCTCAACCCCATCTAAATCGGCCTTTCTTAAGGGGAAGACTGTATCGAAAGCGACGGGCGCCTTGAAGCGCCTCTCTCGGATTTTCCACCATTCAGGAAAAAAAAGATGGTGTTCGAGCGAAAGGATGTATCGAAGCTCTTTTTTCTCAGGAACAATATCAAAAAAGTAGACGTCGATCATCGTCCCCGATTCCTTGATGTAAACTTTAATGTACGAATCGGGATGGCTTCTCGATGACCAATCTTGGACAATGTATTCGCTCGGCTTCAGTTGATTCAGCGCTCTTTTCACATTGTAAAAATCGGGAAGGAGAACCGCTACATCGATATCCTCATCCCACGGGATCACCCCGCCGTAACGATAAGCCCCAAGGCAAGTGCCGCAATCGACCCACCAAGGAATCTCTGCATCAGTCAGAATTTTCGTAATGGCTCTCAGTGCTTTTTTCTCTGACTGAAGAACCTCTTCATCCCCGGGCCTGCGCAAGTGGCCTTGAGAGACGAATGGAGGGGCTGTTTCATCCACTCGCAATCCCATTTTTCGGTACTCCTCTCGATGGGAATCGGCTCGAGTTGAGCGGAGCGCCTTCACGAGCGAGGTGTGTCGAGTTCGAGATGTTTCGGAAAGAAGAGCCGCTCCCTTCACCGCACTTCCGAGAATCAAGCTCGGAGGAAGGACGAAGAGACTCGAAACAGTCCGGACCCAGAAATCGTGATCGTAATCGTACTTTTGGACAAATTCCCACGAGCCATCCGGTTTTTGCATCGCCTCTTTTCCTGCCAAG
>CAZIML010000106.1:239-6563 GCA_964540255.1 uncultured bacterium | reverse complement strand
ACCAAGTAAGGATAAAGAGTCGCGTGAATCAGAAAACAGAGAGTCAGAAACTACTCAGTCTGACCCGCCAGATAGTCAAGACCGCGAATCTAGCAACAAATGATGAAATCACAAAGACTCCTAGTTGGCGGCACAATAGTATTTATATTAGGAGTCTTTTTTTTCTGGCAACTGCCTAAGGCTCCCGACTCAAATTTAAGTGATATTACAAGAATACCCGTTCATTTTTGCCCCGCTTCCGATAGACCCTACATTAAAATTGAAATTGAAGGAGTAAAGTATTCTTGCCTGGTGGACCTAGGGTCCTCTCACCCAATCGACCTTCAGGACAAATACATCAACCATATCATAAACAAAACCCAAGCCGGAGAAGCGAAATATTATGACGCGAAAGGAGTAATGTTTGTTACCCAGAAATACAGGATTCCTAAAATTAAAATCGAAGATGTTTTGTTCCAAGACATCTTCATTTACAAAGAAAATTCCGAATTTCTGAATAAAGAAAGCCAATATTGGCACTCATTTTGGAATTTGATCCAACATAAGATGGAATTGCTAACCATACAAGGTCGAGTAGGACGTAAACCTTTTGAGAAGCTGGACTCCCTTTTTGACTTCCCCCACTCTTCTATTTTTTTCCTCAAAGATCTCGCGTCTTCAATTGCATCAATTGGTTACTCTATGGATCAGTTGGTTTCTGTTCCTTTTCAGATAGAAAGCTGTGGGGTTGTCCTAACTATGGAAACAGAAGATGGAATAAAAAAGTTGTGCTTGGATACCGGGGCAACACATTCTGTCCTAAGAAATTCCTCGTTAAAATCTGAAGCTAAGGTAACGCTAAAAATGGGAAGCCACAACTTTGGGGTTTGGCATTTTAAAGCTTATCCTCTTTCTGACGAGTTGCCCTGTGATGGGATTCTCGGCGTTGATTTTTTCAAGAAGCATCTGATTGGTTTTAGTCTCCAGAACCAAATGGTTTATATACAGCCGCTTAAAGATCACCTTTAGTCTAGCGAATCTATATTGAAAGTCCCGTACATATCTTATCAACTATTATCGTCCATGGGTGATTCCCAATGCAAAAATTTATAAAACTCCAGCGAGCCTCATCGAAGTGATATTGAAATTGTTGAATCGACACTGAGCCATCCGAGCAAGAAGCTCAATTCATCGCCGGTTAGGCAACTTGTCTGTAAAAATAAATGACCTCTTGATAATGCTTCCATTTTCTATGTAAGAAAAACTCAAAAAGTTCTATACTTTTTTCATGGAAAATGTAATTTCAACCAGGATTTTCGACCTTAAGCTTGCAACTGCTGTTTCTATTGTCGTTGGGACCTCTATTGGTGCAGGAATGCTGGGATTGCCTGTAGAGACCGCGCGCGCTGGATTCATCCCTTCTGTGTGTCTTTTCATCCTTACATGGTTTATCACGATTGCTACAGGCATTCTTTTTTCTGAAGTTATCCTATCTCGACCTCCAGGTGGCAACTACATATCGTTGAGTAAAACGATACTAGGAAATAAATTTACTTGTGCCATTTTTGGCCTATACATCCTGCTTTTTTACTCCTTGATTGCCGCTTATACAAAGGGAATAGGAGTTCTTCTTTCGGAGGATCTCACGATTGTTGCCAGTTCCTGGGCAGGCTCCCTCCTTTTTATTCTTTTGTTTATGCCTATGATGTATTTTGGGACGGGACTCATTGGGAAATTCAACGCTATCTTGGCCATCGTTCTACTCCTTTCATTTTCATTACTTATTTCTATTGGAAATAAAAACGTTTCTCCCATGTTGCTATCTAATCAGAATTGGTCGCACACCCTATTTTCCCTCCCATTAATCATTAGCTCTTTTGGGTTTCATGGAACTGTACCTTCGCTTATCGATTATCTAGATCGAGATAGAAGAAAGATTCGCCTGGCGATTATTATCGGATCGACGATCACTCTGATTATATACTTTTTATGGGAGCTGATGATCCTGGGCTCGATCCCTCTCCATGGTGAAATTAGTTTAGTCTCAGCCTGGGAAAATGATCAGACAGCAATCACCCCATTAAGTTTGCTCGCAAAAAACTCCATCATTTGGAGCCTGGCTCATATTTTCTCGTTGGCTGCTATCATCACTTCGTTTTTTGGTGTGAGTATTGGTCTGATTGATTTCCTAGTAGATGCGTTTCAATGGAAGAAGAATTTTTATACTCAAACAGCCTTATTGGTCTCTATCTATATATCGGCATTATTTTTGTCCATGACTGAACTGAGGATCTTTTATCTTTCATTGAATTATGGTGCTGGAATTGCAGGGACGTTTCTGCTTATTTTCACACCAGCCTATATGATGTATAGATCAGAAAGGAAACTTGATTCACCTATTTTCGGCTGCCCGCCAAAAGCAGTCCTACCCATCGTATTCGTGTTTTCAGCGATTTCGGTTCTGAGCTGCATCTTCAGCTATTTCGGACAGGGAGTCCCAGGTAGGTGAGCTTGCCCACAGGCTCTGCATCTTCCGCGGGGAATGTCATACTCGGAACATTTAGGATCATTCGTTTCAATGATTGCAGCATTGAACGTTGCAGCTAAAACTATCGTGGCAATCAATAAAAAGCCCTTTTTCATGACATTCCTCCTATTAGCGAAATGTAAACATATTATTTGACCTCTAGTTTTCTCTTCAAGCAGCAAAAAGCAAGCACTCATAACGCCGAGCTAAGTGTCTCACTGTCAATAGATACAAATGATAGAATTCTGTCTACCAACCAACCGATAACGATGTAAGTCTAAAGATGGAATGCCCCCATCAAAAAAGGGAGAGGGAATGTTAACTCCGTTCTACTATGATAACTGTAAATCTTTAATGTCGTAAAGAATTTTTTATTCCTAAATTGGTAGTCAAATTACGCTCTCAAAAAAAAATATTTCGCTAAAATCGAAAAAAAAAGGTTGCAAAAAATATTTTACATATGTAAAATGGTCACATTTAATAACCATCTACTATATTATAGGAGGTAAGAATGGCATGGAGATTCCCCCTGATTCTAGCGTCATCTTATTTAACTTTTTTGCTATTGATAATTATTTTGTGAGAGGTTTTGAATGAGCGCCGTCAAAAACTGCAACCCCAGTAGTATTTCCTATGAGCCACTTGGTCATGTCCAAAGTGGAACGGTTTACGGTTTAGATGCCGTAAAAGCATACTCACATGATAGAGGATTCGAGTTATATCATTTTCTCGACCGGCATATATTTGCAGTGCTACTCAACTTATCTGGCAAGAAGGTACTCGATTTGGGATGTGGGGCCGCACCGCATGCAATCTACGCGGCTGAACATGGCGCAATTGTAGATGGGTTTGACACTCAGCCCCAGATGATCGAGGAGGCTCGCAAAGCGATAGCCAAAGCTAGAATCATTGGAAAGATCAATGTAAGCACATTTGAAGAAACTCTCCCGAATAAAGAACCTACATATGATCATGCACTGAGCATCAATGTCGGATGCAATCTGCCAAACAAGGTTTTTAAACAGCATTTCACGGAAATCGGGAGAACTTTAAAAGCTCTCGGCACTGCTACAGTATCGGCCCCCAATTCATTACGGACTGTATTCACGGATGGAACAATAAGCGATGATGCCAACAAGCAAATAAATCAAGAACTCTCGACATTGCCTGACAATCCATCTCCTGCAGAAATAAAAGATCATTTAATCACCCTTAAATCCGTTCTGAGCGCTACGTTTACCGTTGATAATTCGCGACTAATTCTAGTGACACCCTCGACAAATTTGGAGCCGGGTCAGATTATTTGGAGAAAACTTCCCAGTTGTGTGATTCCCAATTATTATCATTCTGACAGTGAGTACCGTGAAGCCATAGTTGAAGCAGGCCTGAAGATAACGAAAATTCAGCAAAACGTTTTAGAGTTAGATCGAGAAAACTTGGGCGGCTCACATCTCGGAGCTGAGTATTCAGAACACCCACCGTTTATTGTTTACCACCTACAAAAGGATGAGCCTAGGACAGAACCTGTGATTGATTTTCCTCACCTCGACAGGAGCGATCTCACCTGAGAAGCCTGTCTAAGAGCGGAAGTCTATAGCATTTTATCCACTCATTTTGAGACTGCCATTTCTGCATTCAACCTGTTTTCAATCAGTTTGTGCAATATTCTTTGAATTTTCAGCCCGTTATCATACATCAACAACCATGAACCTACAAGAACACATACAGAAATGAGTATAATAAAAACAATCCAAACAAAAGGAAGATACAAAAACTCAAAAATAAGCGACAACTCAATAGTAATTATAAAAATCAAATTCGATGTGATATACAATAAGTTCTGAGAAAAGACTCTCTCTTTACTTTCATCAATTAATACGGTTATTTTTCTCGATTGTAGCAAAAAGCTATACCGTTCTTCCATAACTACTTCTTCAACAAAAAGGGCAGCCCAAAATCTATGATAAACATTCATGTCGATATTTCCGATCAAACTTACGCCTATCAACCCAACTAAGCTCACTATCGCTGCGCCAATAAAATGAGAAAATGGCAATGCATTTGAATCTCTGGAAAAAAGAAATCCGATTCCAGCAAAGCTTGCTAATAACCAACTTAGAGCAATGTGTTTATATCTTGTCGATATTATCTCGAAATGCCGTTCAAATTCATTCAACTTAGTATAAATCCCATAAATCAACGTTTTACCAGTAAAAGGAACAACGTCTACTAAATAGTTCACATCTGAATTGATGGGTGTATCTGAAAATTCGTTATCCAAACTTAGTACCCTTTATTTTTTGAAGACGATAATAAGGATCAGATTTTTTTGTCGAAGAAATAAGGAGCATGGAAGTCAAAAAGATTAACACAAATACAAATATTGGAATCACAAAAGAAAGGTAATGATTCGTATTAATGACCCAAAAAGTTAATGAAGAACCTCCAACGATAATAAGTATAGAAATGCATCCGATATACAATATGCATTTTAGACTCACATAATTTATGAGTCCGCTCATATTTTTGATGTTGTGATAGAATCTTGGAAGCCATTCGTGTTGTTGCTCTAGCACGATCCCCTCATAAACTGATGCAGCAATTTGCTGCTCACAAACGATTAAATCCATGTACCAAATTAATAGCACGCCCATACTGCTAGCTACACACATGAATGCTGTAGTGACCAAGGGATGAAAAGGTAGCCCCACTTCCATAGAAGTTAGAACATAGCCGATCCCAACAAACGTGGCCATTAACCATGTTGAAACATAAGTTCGATAAATCGTTTGCACTCGATTGTAATGCTGAAGACTCTCAACAATTTGAGTATATGCTCCATAGATTAGTAGAGACTCTTCAGTAACTCCAACTGATAACCTTTTTTTTTCCATAATTTTCTTATATTGATTTCTCGAATATAAAGCAAAACACAAGCTCAGCTTTGATTGTCTCAATCAAAAAATAGTCGGATTAAAATTGCGAAGGATGTATTTGGTTAGCGTTGCCAGAACCTCAGCTCCCTGGCCTATGACAAGCAATCAAATATGCTCTCCAGAGAACCACACATTCAATCTGGATCGTTTCCGATTTATTCGATGGCTTAAAACAAACACTACCCCTCTTTTCAGTCCAGTTGGAATTGCAGATCATTGCAGGGCAATGTGCTTTTGATTCAAAAGACTCAAAGTGGCCTCCACCACATCTTTCCCTTCATAGTATTTGATAATCTCTTCCCTTTCGCGTTGGTATGTTTCCTTAAGTTGCTGGGTTTCCTCTGAAGTCGGATCGCAGGCAAATGGAGGATAAAATAGATCCGAAGTATCCCAAGGAGAAAATGACCTGTCTCTCTTATTAAGAGTCTCTAAATAAGCATCCTCAAATTCCTCCCATGGAGAAGCTAACGGCCATGTTTCTTCATTTAGATCGCGGCACTTTTTAAATAGCCATGCATTCTCTCTACCGTAGCCTAAAACAGTCCCAATCAGCCCATCGTGATCTAAGTGTATTATGAATTGGCAAAGTTTTGCGTTGTTTAAAAGATCCTTAGACTCAATTGATTGCTCTTGTAAAATTGAGAGAAAATCTTCTGAGTAACGTTCTACAGTCTGTAGAAATTTTTCTTTGTCGATGATTGCTAAACAGACGTTCTCGCAATTTTCGGATGGATATGTATACAAAGCGAATCGAGAGTTAGAAAAATTGGGGGCATACTTATTCAAAGCTTCCCACCCCCATTTAATTCTTAGCTGCTGTGGAGAGAAAAAAAAGCAAATTTCGCGGAATTTGGGAGGCCAAAAGCAATGGAAGAGAATTTC
>CAZIML010000106.1:0-229 GCA_964540255.1 uncultured bacterium | reverse complement strand
ATCAATAAAGTACCAAAGAGTAGCCCACGGCTTTCTATACTGATGGACAGACATTGGTTTGCTGCCCATCAATGTATATGCCCACGCATTCAAAAAACAGACATCTCGAAAAAAATAATCAAGGTGTCTTTTGTCTTTGGCGGGCATTCGAATCGAAAAGTTGTCATCTAGGGATTGGCCGCTTACATGGACAGTCACAGGCCAATACTGAAACATTCCCCAGGCAAGA
>CAZIML010000105.1:0-6708 GCA_964540255.1 uncultured bacterium | reverse complement strand
GAACGCAACCATCATTCAGTCTAAAAAAGCAGAGCCATCCGAGATCCAAAGGGCAAAAGAACAGTTAGCGCGGATCCTCCAATATCCCGATACCGAAGAACAGGCAGCTCTCCTAGCACAGTATGCCCCCCTTTGCTCAAACACCGCAGAAATAGCCTCCTAGAAAAACAGGTAGATAAAATTATTACTTGTCGAAAAAGACAGAATCATCGTAACATTTTTCTGTTACATAAATGAGTGGTCATGTTAGAAAGAGAAGCATACCGAGGAGATAGGTTCACAATAGAATGGTACTTCAATGAAAGCGAAAGCAGCCCAGCCCTACAATATTTTGAACAACTTTCTGTAGACAGGCAGAGAAAAGTTTTGAGACTCTTCCGGTTTATGGCAGAAATAGGTGAATTGAAGGATATAACCAAATTCAGGTACGAAGGAGACGGAGTATACGCTTTCAAGCCTCAGCCCGACCGGTTCCTCTGTTTTTTCTTCACAGAGAAGAAAATCATCATCACAAACGCTTTTGAGAAAAAGCGGGACAAACTACCAGTTAGTGAAAAAGAAAAAGCCTTAAGATATAAGGCAGACTATGAAACAAGAGTAAAAAAAAGAGCTTATTATGGCTGAAAAAAAAGTGCTGTCCACCTATGACAAATTCATCCAAAATTCGGATCAGAAACAACTGTTGGATTCAGAATATCAAGAACTTCTCCTGTCTGAACTTTTTCTTGCACTTATGGAAGAAGATTCCATTTCAGTTCGAAAACTTGCAAAAGAGGCTAATGTTTCTCCAACAATTATCCAAGAATTAAGAACCGGCAAAAAAGACAACTTAACCCTCAAGACATTCCTATTGTTGATTCATTCACTGGGATACTCTCTGGTCCTAGAAAAAAACCCCGTTCGAAGCAGCAAAAAACTTAGATCAAAACGGAGGAAAATCAGATTTAACATCACTCATAAAATTCCCTCTCGTCGAAGACTCGGAAGGAGAACTTCAACGCTTCCTAGAAAAACAGGTTGCTGACACCCCAGGCAATCACGAAATAGATCGTCATCGATAGAAAATCGTTGAAAGCAGTGACAATCGGACCCGCCGAGATCGCTGGATCAATCCCAATCCGGTGGAAAAAGAGAGGGGAAAAGACCCCGAGAAATGTTCCCGCAAAACACCCCCCGATAAGACCAATCGAAACAATGGCCGAAATCGCTACCGGCGAGGCTGAGCCAAGAACCCCGCCCGTCAGAAGATCGATCAGATAGACGATGAGACCGCACCCCACCCCAAAAATCGCACCGGTAAAAAGGCCGCTCCCCAATTCTTTGACGATCGTGTCCTTACGGCTTCCGGGAGAGAGGCCCCCGACCGCCATAATTCGGATGAGAACGGTGCTGCACTGAAGGCCAATATTCCCCGACATCCCAGTAATGAGCGGTACAAAAAAGAGGGCAAAAGTGAGGACCCCCCCCTCATGTTTCTGGAAGGAGGACATCACCCCCACATTGATCAGGCCAGCAAGAAGAGTGACGAGAAGCCAAGGGGCCCTAGTCAGAAAACGGCGGATCACCGGATCGTGCGAGGTGAATTTTTCATTCGTACCGGCCATCCGAGCAATCGTTTCATCGGCCAAATCTTCCATCGCCTCAACGATATCCTCGTGCGAAATCACCCCGATCAGCTCATTATCAATATCCACAACGGGGAGAGAGGAAATTTTGTAGCGCTCGACAATATCGATCACCTCTTCCCGCGTGGCATCAACCGTCACTTTATGAAGGACAGGGCGCATCACTTGGCGGAGCGGAACCGTATCGGCGTTCACCATCATGTTGCGAGCGGGGACATACCCTTGAAGCTCCCCTGTGTGATTGAGGATGAAAATCCCCCGGGTGAAATCAATCCGCGGATTGTCCCGAATATACTCGGCCGCCTCTCCGATGGTCATATCCATCGTAAAGGCAAAAAACTCAGAGGTCATGAGGCGCCCGGCGCTCTTCCGGTCATGCTGCTTCAACTCCCGGATCCGGTTTGCCTTCTTCGAATCGATTAAATCCATCAAACGGCGGAAACGGCGCTCAGGCATATCATCGACGAGCCAAACTGCTTCATCGGTCGGCATCCGTTCAAAAACTTTTTTGAGTTCGCTATCGGGCAAATGACGGAAAAGGGTGAGGCGGGTATCGCTATCGGTATTGACCAAAAATTTAATTTTATCGTCGCGGCTCGGAAGATTTTCATAGAGGACAGGGCGGACGTTGGGGGGCAAGTGGGAGGCGGCGTAGGCAAGGTCGATCGGAGAGTGCTCGCAGGCGATCTTCGCGATATCGTGAAGCCGCACCTTCGAGGTCTGCTTATGGAACGCCTTTTCCAATTTCTCCTTGAGGAGATCGTCGATCCGCCCAATCTGAGATTCTGCTACTTGTTCGTCCATAAAGTGGCTCTTTTGATGTCGAGAATGATATGCCATTGAATCATTTATCACTAGAAATTTAATCCCATCCGCTATATTCTTTACTACCATATGCACGACCCAGAAAAAATCAGAAACATTGCGATCATCGCACACATCGACCACGGGAAGACCACCCTTCTCGACAATCTCCTCAAACAGGGGAATATTTTCCGCGAACATGAAAAAGTCCCCGAACGGGTGATGGATAGCTACGACCAAGAAAAAGAGCGGGGCATCACCATCTTCGCTAAACACACTTGCGTCTACTATAAAGATTTTAAAATCAACATCATCGACACCCCGGGCCACGCCGACTTTTCAGGCGAGGTCGAGCGGGTCCTCGGAATGGTCAACTGCGTGCTCCTCCTGATCGACGCGCAAGAAGGACCCATGCCGCAAACCCGATTCGTCTTGTCCCAGGCGCTCAAAATGGGGCTGAGACCCATCGTCGTTTTGAACAAAATCGACCGCCCCCACGCCAATCCGGATCGAGCCCTCAACCTCGCCTTCGATCTCTTCATGGAGCTTGGAGCGAACGACGAACAGCTCGACTTCCCCTACATCTACGCCTCCGGATTCAACGGCTACGCGATCGACAAAATCGGCGATGAACCAAAAAATTTGAATCCCCTCTTCGAGATCATCTTGAAGAAAGCCCCCGCCCCCAGCGGAAACGTCACGCTCCCCTTCTTGATGCAAGCGGCCACACTGAGCTACGATGACTACATCGGCAGACAAGCGTGCGGACGGATTTTGGAAGGAACCATTAAAAAGAACGACATGGTCACCCGCGTCGATCGAAATGGAAACCACACCAATCACAAAATCATCAAAATCGAGGGACACCTCGGCCTGAAAGAGATCGAGCTGGAAACAGCTGGCGCTGGCGATATCGTCGTCCTCTCCGGAATTCCCGAAATTGAAATCGGCGATACCATTTGCGACCCCAATCAAATCGTCCAATTGCCCCCAATCACCTTGGCTGAGCCCACCGTTTCTGTCGAATTCATGGTCAACACAAGCCCCTTCGTCGGTAAAGACGGAAAGCACGTGACGATGAATAAGCTGCGCGACCGCCTCATGAAGGAAAAGCGGGCCAATATCTCTCTCAAGATCGAAGAGATCGCTGGAAGAGACGACGCGATCCGCGTCTGCGGTAGAGGCGAACTCCACTTAGCGGTTCTCATCGAAGCGATGCGCCGAGAAGGATATGAACTCGCTATCTCAAAGCCAAAAGTAATCACTAAAGAAGTTGACGGTGTGTCTATGGAACCGATGGAGCGGGTCCATGTCGAAGTGCCCGATAGTTTCTCTGGAACAGTGATCGAAGATCTCTCCCGCAAAAAAGGGGAAATGCGCTCTCTCGAGACTTCGGAGCATGGTTTAACGACGATGCAATTCCTCGTTCCTACACGAGGCTTGATGGGCTACCGAAATGACTTCTTGACCCGCACCTCGGGGCTCGGCGTTTTGACCTCGATCTTTGAAACATTCGCTCCTTGGAAAGGGGAAATGCCCGCTCGATCCCGCGGCGTTCTCATCTCCAACAGCCTTGGAAAAGCAAACGGCTACGCCCTTTTCAATTTGCAAGAGAGAGGCTCTCTCTTTGTGAAACCGGGCGATGAAGTGTACGAAGGAATGGTCGTCGGCGAGCACAATCGGGATAACGATCTCGTGGTCAACGCGATCAAAGCGAAACAGCTCACCAACGTCCGCGCTGCAGGAAGCGATGAAAACATCATCCTCACCCCTCCTCGGAAGTTCACCCTCGAACAAGCGATCGACTATATCGCCGACGATGAACTTGTTGAAGTCACTCCGAACCACATCCGCCTCCGGAAGGTTCATTTGACTGAAATCGATCGGAAACGGCATTCTCGATAACATGTCGAGAAAATTCATCTTTGCAGCAGCGCTTTTAGCGCTGCTTGCATTTTTTATTCCCATCGAACACAAATACGACAAACTTCTCCGTTTTTATGCACTCACATTAGCTCCAAAAGATCTTTTTCTCTCCCCTTCCTACGAACAAAAGTTCTATCTCTACCCCTCCGACGTTGTCTCACTCGTTCTCCTCTCTCTCGCATTATTTTCGTTTAAACTTCCCTTAAGAAAATTCTTTGGACACCCGATTTGGATCCTTTTCCTCTCTGCCTTCTTCTCCATCCTCATCTCTCCCTACGCGAGCTACCTCATTCCCTATACCCGCCTCCTCCAACTCCTCACTCCGCTTCTCCTCTTCTCTTTCATTCGAACCGCGTTCACTGATGAAGAGAGAAAAACGGTCACTCAATGGATCTGGATCGCCCTCTTCTCTGCAGCCCTCTTTCAAGCAGCCGTTGCCATCGCCCAATACGCAACTCAAGGACCGGTCGGCTTAAGAATTTTGTCCGAATCGAAAGAATTCAGCGCCTTTGATGTAGCTAGCCGGTCCCGTTGGATTTTCGATCATTGGATCTCGCGCCTTCACACCACCTCTCAAATGATTAGAGCCCAAGGGACGATGCCCCACGCCAATCCATTCGGCGGCTTTGTATTTCTCTCGATTCTAATCACCTATGGGCTCATTCTCAAACATCCTAAGAAAAAATGGCTCTTCGGCCTTTCTCTCCCCTTCCTCATTTTTGCGATGGCCCTCTCCTTTTCCCGCTCCGCCCTTTTTGCCTGGATCATCGCCACAATCGTTTGGTTCTGTTGGATCATTCAAAAAGAAGGATGGAAAAATAAAGAGGTCCGATTCATCGCCCTGATCGTCCTTCTTTCAGCATCCCTGACGACTTTTATTCTCTATGAGCCCTTTTCGAACCGAGGAGGCATTGTCAATTACAATCCCTCTGCGCAAGGATCGGACGAGGGGCGCCTCTCCCTTCAAGTCTCCGGCATCGAAGTGATCAAGCATCATCCCTTTCTCGGCGTTGGCTATTCTCTCTTCACCAATCAGTCAAAGCAATACCTTCTCCCCAACGCACCCGACCATGTCCAATTCACCGTTCCCCACAATATCTTTCTCTTGACTGCCTGTGAAACAGGCCTCCTCTCATTCTTCGCGCTCCTACTCACCATCCTTCACCTTCTCTGGCGATTAATCAAAATTCCTGCTACGCTCGAGAGCATCACTTTAGGAGCCCTTTTTGTTGGATTCCTCTTCATCAGCCTCTGTGACTTTTACCCGATCTTTTATCAGCAAGGAAAACTCATGTTTTTCCTCATCATGGGACTCATCGGCGCGATAGGAAATAAAATCAATGAATCTCTCCCGCGTTTTACTCGTTCTTCTCGCCCTCATCATTCCGATCGAGTACCGCTACGATAAGCTCTTCCGCCATTTTTCTCTCACGCTCATCCCAGATGGGCTGATCGTCCCACCCAATTACTCGAAAAAAATCTTCTTTTATCCCTCCGATCTCATCGCACTTTCCCTCCTGTTCATCGCCCTATTTTGGATCCGCGTCCCCTTAAGAAAATTTTTCGCTGACCCCCTTTGGATCCTCTTTCTTTGCGCCACCGCCTCAATCATCGCCTCCCCCCTTTTCAACTACCCGATCCCCTACATTCGTCTCCTCCAACTCCTCACTCCGATCATCCTCTTCTCATTTTTAAAAACCGGCATTCCCGAGCAAGAAAAAGAACCGATCACCCGCTCCATTTTGATCGCATTTCTCTCTATGGCCCTCTTTCAAGCGGGAGTCGGAATCGCCCAATACTTTCTTCAAAAACCCCTCGGCTTAACCCTCCTGAGTGAGACGAGCGGATTCCCCGCATTTTTAAGCCCCGATGGATCCCGCTGGATTTTCGACTCGTCGAAAGCCTTTGCCCATTTGATCCGTGCAAAAGGGACAATGCCCCACTCAAACCCTTACGGAGCCCTTCTTTTCGTCTCGCTCCTCTTTACCTACCTACTCATCCTCAAATTTCCTCAGAAAAAAGGGACTCTAGCCCTCACCCTTCCGATCCAATTTTTTGCCCAGGCCCTCTCTTTTTCCCGCGCCTCATTTTTCGCTCTTCTCATCGCAACCCTTATTTGGTTTGCCTTCATGTTTAAACAAAGGGGCTTGAAAGATCCCCTTCTTCGATTCATCGCTCTCACCCTCCTCGCCTCTGCTCTAGCGACAGGAGGACTCATCGGAAAACAAATTTTTCTTCGCGGAGGCATCGTCAATTACAATGAAATGAACAAAAAAGGAGATCTGGGGCGAATCATCCTCCAGCAAACGGCGATCAACATCATGACGGCTCAGCCTCTATTGGGACTCGGATA
>CAZIML010000104.1:0-6746 GCA_964540255.1 uncultured bacterium | reverse complement strand
TCTCTTGAACGGCGGCCAAAAAGGTTTTTGCATAAACAGTCCTATTCTCATGGGAAATCTTTAATTCATGGGCCGCCTTATGGATCTCTTCAGGAAGGGGGGTCTCCAGAAAAAAACCTTCTCTCAATTTATGGCCGTAAAGCTGGACCATGAGAAGATGTTTCTCTTCATCTGAGAACGGGTGTAATTCATATCGGTATATGTGCCCCTCTATTTTTCTCTTCACACCAGAAATGTTGTGATCGTCATCGTCGACGAATACAAGCCGGTCGTTTTTTCTTGCCTCTCCAACCAGTCTTTGGATCCGATCCCCTTTTGTCTCTTTAGATCCACTCGTTCTGAAGTTCCACTCATCCTCTCGAATCACGATCCCTGCGCTTCTAGCATGCTCCTTAGCCATATGGGCCACTCTTTCTGAACGATTCGTCACAATTTTGACAAACCAGCCCGCCTCTCTAAAACGTTGGATGACTCGGATCACATTTTGGTCGGTGGGGGTATAGGGGGAATTCGGAATGTAATGCTCCTTTAGAGCATCCAACCATCTAAAGTGTTGATCTAAGTTGGTGTTTGCGATGGTATTGAGACTCCAAAGGAACCAGTAAAATTTATCGCTTGCAAGTAGGACCATAGGTTGAATCAATGTGTGATCCAAATCGAAGAAGACAAATCCTCGTTGATCTTTTGTTAGAGGAACGTCCAACTCTTTTTCTAGCTCGGAGAAGTCGGAAATGAAGGTGTAGGGGTGTTGAATAGGGGCTAAGGCCATAAATTACTCTTCTTTTTTTTCTGTTTTTGGGCGCTTAGGGGGGGCTTGAACTTGAAATGAATCAAAACAAACTGGAAAGCCATCCTTTTCAGCGATCTTCATGCACGCCTTCACAAACGAGCGGATGAATTCGCTTCGCGGCTCGTGGCTCAAGGGAAGCTCCAGTTGTTCCTTCGCCCGCAGGATCGATGCTGGAGAGTAATCGATCTCACTGAATAGAGTTCCTTGACAATGGTGGAGTAATTGAACGGCCAAACGATCCCACCAAGCGGGCAAAGTTTTTTGGGTAAGAGGAGGGATCGCATATTCGAAAATTTCAGCCTGAACCAGCGGCCGTTCGTCGAGCGCGTCCAGGATCCCTTTGCAATTTATCGGATCATCATCGACAAAAATAACCCGGGCAGGCCGGTCGGGAACTAATCTCAAAAAGCGCCCCCCTTTTGCATAGGAATCATCGTCTCTAAAACAACATTCATCAGGATCAATATCTAAACCCGCCTGCTGGATATGTTGATGCGTACACTCCTCTGCGTCTTCGTTCCGATTTGTCAAAACTCGAATATTCCATCCTTTTTGTCTGAATAATTGGATGATTCGTTTTACGTTCGGGTCTGTCGTTTCATGCGGCACCTGAGCAAAATAGCGTCTGAGGATTGAATGTGTGAACCATTCTCCATGGGGGAAGTGGCGTCGGTCCTGGAGGCCTGCGAGCGCTTTCATCGACCCCAGTTGAGCGATAAACAGATCATCGACTAAATCGACGGTCGGCTTTGCGATTGTTTGGTCGAAATCGAGAATTAAATATCCCTCTCTACCCGGTTCTAATGGGGATAAATGTTCGAGTTGTGAAAAGTTATTGATTTTAGTTATTGTCATAATGTGCGGTTAATTATACAAATTCAATGCAATAAATGGAACCAAAAAAATTAATGGGATGATATTTTATATGGTTTCGATATTTTTGCGCACCATTTGAACCTGGCGCCGGAGCATCTCGTTCATCTGGATCTGATCGGTGATCTTTTTCCAGGCGTGGAGGAGGGTAGAGTGGGTTTTCCCCCCGAAGGAGGAGGCGATTTTCATGAGAGAATCGTCGATCATCTCTTTGGCAAGATACATCGCCACTTGTCTCGCCAGGGCAATCTCTTTATGTCTCGATTCCCCTTTAAGTTCTGAAATCCGCACCTCAAAAACAGCGGCGACGCTCTTCAGGATCTCTTCGACAGAGATTTTTTTATTGGGGGCGCTGCTTTGGAACATTTCACTTAAAATTTTTTCTACCACATCTTCGGTTAAATTAGCCGACATGAGACGTGAATGGGCGGAGAGGCGGTTGATCGCCCCCTCAATCTGTCTCACATTATTATAGATGTGTTCGGCGATGAAGAAGGCGATTTGATTCGGGATATCGAGGCCGCGCCGTTCCGATTTATGTTTGATGATGGCCACCCGAGTTTCGAGATCGGGGACTCCCATATGGGCCACGAGGCCCCATTCAAGCCGCCCCACCATCCGCTCCGAAAGCTTGAGTTGCGCGGGAGGCTTATCGCTCGTGATCACAATCTGCTTATTTTGGTTCAACAGCGATTCGAATGTATTGCAAAATTCCTCTTCGAAATTGAGCCGATTTTGCAAGAACTGGATATCGTCGACGAGGAGAATGTCGAGACTTCGGTAGTACCGTTTCATTTTATCGATCGACTTGACCTTCAAATGATCGACGATGTCGTTGATGAACCCTTCGGTCGTGATCGATTGGATCCTCAATTTTTTGTGGTGTTCTTTTACGTAGTGGCCGATCCCATGAAGGAGATGGGTTTTTCCGAGTCCGACTCCTCCGTGGATGAAGAGGGGATTGTACGACTTGCCAGGGCGGTTTGCGACCCCCAAGGCGGCCGATTTGACAAACTGATTGGAAGGACCTTCGATGAAATTATCGAAGGTGTAGAGGGGGTTGA
The DNA here is from genome assembly GCA_964540255.1 of uncultured bacterium. Classification (GTDB taxonomy): domain Bacteria; phylum Chlamydiota; class Chlamydiia; order Chlamydiales; family SM23-39; genus REEB52. The sequence goes on along the minus strand of CAZIML010000104.1, from coordinate 4,019 downwards.
GCCTCACCTCGATGAGGGGAGTGCTTTCCTCGATCGGTTCAGGTTCTGGGGTTTTGTGGTGTTGTTGTTCTTTCGCTGCAGCCGTTCGGAACTGGATCGCTGGTTCTCCAGAGGGTTTCAGGGGCAAAAAGTTGCACAACACTTCCTTGAAGTTATCGAGCAAGTATTCTTGGACAAATGGATTCGGAACTTCCAAAACGATCTGTTCCATCGTCGCCTCAATCAGGCGGATGGGAGCGATCCAATTTTCATATTCAGCAGAGGAGCAGCGGTTTTCAATAAACTCAAGAAATTGAATCCAGCCGTTTTTGATTTCACAGTCGATCATAAGACGAATCTAACAAGAAAACTATCTATAAGCAAGAACAAGTGCAGAAGCTTGAGAGGCAATCTCTTTTTCTGGACATTTTTCCAGTTCAAGCGCCTGCTGGTAGCCTTGTCTTTTGTATCCGAGCATGAAGAGGGCTTTGGCTCGATTCAACTGGGTCAGCCGGTGGTCGGGTTCCATTTTGAGAGCTCGATCGAGATAGTCAAGGGCCTTCAGTCCATTCCCTAATTGCAAATGGAGGGCGCCGATGGTTTGTAGATCGTAGGCAACTGGGGGGGCGAGAACCGAAAGGGCATCGAAAAAAGTGAGAGCTACATCGTAGATCCCTTGTCGAATATAGGAGTAGGCGACGTATCTCAAATCTCCCATCTCCGACTCGCTCCACCCTAAAATCTCCAACCAATTCATCTGGCTCATCGATCACCCTTTTTGATATTGGTTGCGGCGGGCGTTGATCATCGACAAGGTTTTGTCGAGTTTTCCGATGGTTTGGAGCAAGTGGACGAGAGTTTTTCTCTCTTTTTCTTCCTCTTGATTTTGCCTTCCCTCTTTAAATCCTTTATTGAGCGAATCTTCTAATGCGTCCAGTTTATCGGAGTCGGCCTCCTGCTTTTCGTAGCCTCCAAGGCTAGGGATGAGTTGGTAGCTAAAGAGGAGTTTTCCTGTCCCTGAATATTCTGGAGGAGGGGAGAAAGAGGCCCAGAGGGTGAGTTTGTCGGGGCTTAAATATTCATCAAACTCAGTCGGCAAATAGGGCCTAACAACCGAAACTTCGGTTTTCTGCGGGATGAATTTTGACTCTTCGATCAGGTTTGGATCGAGGGCTGCCTTGTCCCTCGCGTAGCGAGACGAGGTCTCAATCCCCATGTTGTCGATGGTGCGCGGCTTATTCACGGTCATAGTTTCATTCTATCAAGCACCCTCTTTTTCCGTCACTAGATCTCTAAAGAGGGCCCACTTCCAAAAGGGGATGCAGTGAATGGCTATTCCTTTCTCCTGAATTTCTTCTTCGTGGTCTTCCGTGATGATAAAGCCTTCTTTCAGGTGAAATTCTTCGCATGCTTCAAAGAGAGCGGATAACTCTCTTTGTCGAGTGTTCGGCTCGCTCATTTCCACACATGCCTGAACTAGGATTAGATCACCCAGCGGCGTTGTTATGACAAAATCGATTTCTTTTTTTTGGGGGGTTTTATAATAGCAAATATTGGTGTACGATCTTCTTAAATGCATAAAAACACCATTTTCTAGCCGGGATGCTTTTTCAAATTCTCGTTTGATCGAGTATGCTGTAATCACTCCAGGATCTACGGCATAGACTTTTTTCGGATTGACCTGCCGGATTTTTTCTGAAAGGCTAAAAAAGGGAACTGAGAGAAGCGCATAAGCATCTTCAAAGTATTGCATGTAGTCGAAGAGGCTATTTTTCCCAACGGCAAGCCCTTGCGACTTTAAAGTTCGATGGATGTTTGTAATGCTTAAAGGGGCTGCCAGTTGACGCAATATTAAAATCAGAAATCTTTGAATAATATCCGCATTGACAATTGCATGCCGTTTCACAATATCTCTTAATACGACGGCATCCATGTAACCTTGGATCAATGGGGTATGAAGTTCTTTGGATTCGAGGACCGCCTCTGGGAATCCTCCATAAAGAAGATATTCGTTTGCTAGATGTCTCACGAGCGCTTCTTGTTTTGAGCTCAGTGCTTGGGATAGATCGATCTTTTTAAACCGAAGGAATTCGGAAAAGCTGTAGGGGAATACTTCTTGGGGCCAGGCCCTACCGCCCAGTGTAGTTCCAAGCTCCTTGCTCAGCATGCCTGCAGATGACCCTGTTACGCAAATCTGCATATTTTCAGTATCAATCAGGCGGCGGATAAATTTTTCCCACCCATGAACAACGTGGATCTCATCAAAACAGAAAAAGAGATCTTTTTGATCGATATTTTGAGGGTAAAGCTCAAAGTAGACGTCGAGGATCGACTGAAAGTCTTCAAGACTAAATCCGGCAAGACGGTCGTCCTCAAAGTTGATGTAGAGGTTTGCCTCTTTAGGTAACCCTAAGCCCTGTCTCCGACGAATTTCCTGGTAGGCTACCCAGGTTTTTCCCGACCTTCGCATCCCCATCAGTACCCAAGCTTTCCTCACGTTCGGGTGATGCTTTGGCGGGCGAATCTCTCTGGGGAATGGATGAGGGAGGTCTCTTTCTCGAAATTCGATCAGGATCGCTCGGATCGCTTGCTTGATTCTATCTTTCATATAAAGACGATTTAAACATAAACCGTCTTTATTTGGAAGATGAACTTGTTAAGTTGCTTATTCTTAATGAGATAGGCTTTTCAGGTGTTTGCGCACCTCTTGAACTCCGAAAAATACTTTGCTGAAAAAATCAAGTTCCTCCCGGTTTTTATCTGGGTGAAGGGTCAGACTCAGCTTTCGGAATGCTCTCTCGACGGCTGCCCGATCGGCTCCCTCCTTGAGGCCAAAAACGGCCCAAGGATCTCTTTTCCGCACCCCGCCTTGAACTTGCTTTAAACTCTCAGACAGAGTCTTCCCTTTGTAACGCAATAGGTTGGGGGGGAACTGATCCAAAGGGGGGTCGAGCGGTTCTCCTGCCTGCAAGAGGTCGATGATTTCTGCGAGGCCCCGTTCTTCAGCGATCTGGAGGGCGGTTTTTCCTGCGAAATCGCGTTCCGACCTACACCACCGAATCTCTTTATTGACGCCGCGGCTTAGTAAAAACTCAACGATCTCAGGTTTGTTATTGAACACAGCATAAGTGAGAAGAGTATGCCTCTCGGAACCGAATATCATGTTTAAATCAGCGCCCTGATCGGCCAATAATTGCAAAGAGGGGAGATCCTCTTTCGCCGAATTCAAACAGTCTTGCGTGATCCTTGCTCGTTGTTCCTTGACTAACCATTCGGCAAAAGACAAGTAGGCTGCGCTCGATGAACGATCGCGGGCGGCTCGAGCCATCGTTGCGCTTAACAGAGTGGGAGTCCCCCTTTCGATTGGCTCATCAATTCTCCATCCTAGGGAGATCAGCCGTTCTACAAGCTCTCGGCTTTGTTTATCGAGAGCCACATGAAAAATCGATTTCCAATAGGTTAATTGCCCCTTTTTTCCATCTAAATAGAGGAGGAGGAGATGAGGGTTATTGATCTCTTCCAGCCTCGTAAAAATTTCGGAAGGGGTCATAGAAGTGCGAGCCTTTTTTCTGAATAAGAATTCGATCAACCGCTCATCTCCTTTCCTCAATGCGTGATCGAGAAGGTATTTCCTAGTAGAGGGCTCTGGGGTGTTTACATCGAATCCTAGCTCCGATAGGACCTGTAAGCGGTCTAAATCATCCTTTGCATCCCATAGATTAGAGTGTGAAAAGCTGAGAGCTCCTTTCCCCATCAAAAATCGGGCAAATTGGATATATTCAGCCCGTTCAGGAGAGCTGATCGCATATTGGATAGTGCGAGAAAGAAGAGTTTCTCTTTCGCCCCAGCATGCATTGATATCCCTACCCATTGAGATCCATCGATTCGCAAATTCCTCGCTTCTCATTTCGACAGCCATTTCGCCGAGTTCGTCTAACCGATAGTCTTCGTTCATTGTTCCCAATGAGGCGCAAAGCATTTCAACGTCTTTGTTTTGGCAAATGACCTTCCTGACGCTCAGATCGATCCGTTTCGAGTGG
>CAZIML010000103.1:0-6759 GCA_964540255.1 uncultured bacterium | reverse complement strand
GGTGCCGATCGCCCAGACCGGCTCGTAAGCGATCAGCAGGCGGCCCGCATCTGCAGTCGGCACGCCATTGAGACAACTGATCAACTGCTCTCGCAACACCTCTTCAGTCATCCCCTTTTCCCGCTCTTTCAACGTCTCGCCCACGCAAAGAACTGGGCGGAGATCGTCCTGAAGCGCCCGGAGCACTTTTCGATGGATCAATCCATTGGTTTCGCCAAACACATGGCGCCTTTCGGAGTGGCCGAGTAAAACAAACGAAGCCCCCGCTTCCTTGAGCATCAGAGCTGCGATTTCTCCTGTAAAAGCCCCCTCTCTGGCATCATTCATGTTCTGGGCGCCGATCACCACCTGGGTCTCTTTCGCATAGTGAGCAGCCGGTGCAATCGAAGTGAAAGGAACAGCGAGGAAGATGTGGACCGAAGAGCCCTCCACCTTTGGAAGGAGCCTCTCGATGTAATCGGTCGCCTCGCGGGCAGTCTTGTACATCTTCCAATTCCCAATTACATAGAGCTTCTTTGCCATGAACGTCTCAAATTTTTAGGATGAGAATACACAATTTAGAGAAGATTAGCAAGGAAGATTTGGTTTATGGCGCTGAACGTCGATATCGAACACGTTTAGACAGCTCCAAGCGCTATAGGCGCAAGTGGCAGCGACACCCCAAAGAGCCGCTCCGACTGCCCCCCATGGAGGGAAAAGTAAGAAAGTAGTCCCTTCAAAAATGGCTCGATGGTAGCACCCGGTGAGTCCAGCCCATTTGACGATATCGTTCCGATATTCTTGCCCCAGTTTGTTTGTCCATTCCAATCGACCGTGGTTCCACTCCTTTGCCCCGTCGCCAATCAGAATCAACAAAGACTTTTGGACCTGGAATCGGCTGAATCGATCACGTGCTTGTCTCCAATTCAGTCGCTTCATGTCTGAAATAAACTGGGCCTTAGAATAAGTGCGATCGACCTTTTCAATGATAGCATTGAGCGCAGCTGGCCGTTGGGACGGCGCCATCCTATAAACTTTATCCAGATCAGAAACTAAGGAACTATCTTCATATACTATCATGAAATTAATTATACCAAAATTAAGATCAAAATTCAATTAAAAAACTAAATATAACAACTAAATAAATTAAAATTTTCATTTACCTTATGTAGGGTTTTGGTCTTATTGAAGAGAAAAAAATGGATTGGCAAACATTTATTTGGCAGAATGGTTCGCTTATGGAAGAAAAAGTATTCACAGTTTCAGAATTGACCCATGCGATCAAGGGGCTTATCGAACCCAACTTCAGAGCCCTTTCAGTCCAGGGAGAAATCAGTAATTTCAAGCTCCAAACATCAGGCCACCTCTACTTTAGCCTGAAAGATGGGGGATCCCAAATTTCGGCGGTTCTTTTTAAGGGGAACGCCGCCAAGCTCTCTCGAATGCCTCGCGAAGGGGACCAAGTAATCGCTCAAGGGGAAATCAGCCTCTATGTTCCCAGAGGCTCCTATCAGATCGTGATCCGGGAGCTCCAATTCATGGGGGTGGGAGAGCTCCTTCTCAAACTCCACCAATTGAAAGAAAAGCTCCAGATGAGAGGGTGGTTTGACCCCGAGAGGAAAAAAAAGCTTCCCCACCTCCCGAAGAGGATCGGAGTTGTCACGAGCCCGACAGGGGCTGTCATCCAAGATATATTGAACGTCTTAAAGCGCCGTTTTGCTGGGTTCCATGTGGTTCTCAATCCTGTGAAAGTGCAAGGGGAAGGGGCTGCTGAAGAGATTGCTCAGGCGATTGTCGATTTCAATCGGCATGACCTTGCCGACGTGTTGATCGTGGGGCGAGGCGGAGGAAGCATTGAAGATCTTTGGGCGTTCAACGAGGAGATCGTTGCAAAAGCGATTTTTGAGTCTCGCATTCCGATCATTTCGGCCATTGGCCATGAGACCGATTTCACAATTGCCGATTGGGTTTCAGACGTAAGGGCTCCTACCCCATCGGCTGCGGCCGAAATTGCGATCGCCGAGAAAGGAAATCTTCTCAAGTTCCTTCAGGGAGCAGAGGAGATGGGGCGGCAAAGGGTGAAGCAGCAAATCGCCCAATATCGGCAAAGGCTGGGTGCTTTGCAAAAACATCCCCTATTGAGCTCTCCATATGGGGTTCTTGCTCCGACCATTCAACGGCTCGACGACTTCGCAAGACAGCTCGAACGGCTCAACCCGAAGGCGAAGATTGCCGACGGATGGGATCGGCTCAACCGAGTCAAACAACATTTACATTCTTTGCATCCGAATCATATTCTCAAAAAGGGGTACACAATTCTCTTTTCTGCAAAGGACGATTCGATTATTCTCTCTGCGAAAGATCTTCAGCCGGGACAAACATTCAAAGCCCTTCTGCATGATGGCAAAGTGGCAGCAACAGTCAACCAGGTAACGGAAAATGGGTCAGGAACCACTCTCTTTTGAAGAGGCTTTTAAACGCCTTGAACAGATTCTCAACATGATGAACAGCGGCAAAACTTCGCTCGAAGAGTCTTTAAAACTTTTTGAAGAGGCTGAAAATTTGATTCGCACCTGCTCCTCTCGTTTGAATAGCGCCGAACAAAAAATTGAGCAGCTCATCAAACAAAAAGGGGAAGTTGCGCTGGATGGAAACTCCCAGCCGAGAACCGAGCCTTTTGCAAGCTATAAGGCTCCATGCTAAAAACGGACCTCTTTCCCGTGAAGCGCTCCGAGTGGACTCTTTTCACCTTCATGTTCCTCATCGTTTCACTCATCAACGTCAACTTTAGCGTTTTGAGAAGCATGCGCAATACTCTCGTCGTAGCAGATTCAGGAGGAAGCGCCGCCTTCATCCCCTATTTTGAACTCTTTGGCACTTTTCCCGCTTCGATCTTGATGACCTGGGCCCTTTCCCGCTTGATGAGGGTCTTTTCCTTTCGGTTCATCTTTTCGGCCACCATGTTTTTCTTTCTCGCTTTTTTCGTCCTTTTTGCCTTTTGGATCTACCCTCACAAAGAAGAAATTCACACCCTCCTCGAAGCGAAATTCGGCCTTCTTTTCGGCCTGACCCGATTCAAAGTCGTCTTGACCCACTGGCCCGACATGGTTTTTTACATCATGGCGGAACTTTGGAAAGTGGCCCTCCTCTCTGTCGTCTTCTGGGGATTTTTGAATCAAAACCTCTCCCTCGGCGAAGCGAAGCGGTTCTACCCTCCTCTTCTCTTAGGGACGAGCGTAGGGACTATCCTCTCAGGACCTATTACCGTATTTTCCACCTCTCTATTCAGCTGGAATTTTTTTCCCCTCGCCGAATTGCGCTGGGAACACTCCCTTTATATGCTCACCCTCTTTTTGCTTGTCTGCGGCCTTTTCACCCACCTCCTCTTCACCCTTCTCTCTAAGTCTTTTGCGTCGCGCACTCCGATGGAACCGCTCCAGCGGGAAGAGAAAAAAAAGTTCTCAGAAAAACTCTCCCTCTCATGCAGCTTCCGCTATTTGATGGATTCCCCCTATCTTCGCTCCTTGTTTCTCATCGTGATTGCCGAATACGTCTGTTATTCCCTTGGCGAGCTGATCTTTCTCGAGACCCTCAAAGAAAAATACCCCTCCCCTGCAGAATATTGCCAATATATGGGGAACCTCTCCTTTTGGATGGGGATCCTTACCGCTTTCAGCGCTATTTTCCTCACCCCATACCTCCTCCAAACCTATAGTTGGGGCAAAACGGTTCTCATGACCCCGATCCTCATGGTAGCCGCAACAGTTGCCTTCTTCTCGGTCAACTCGATGGCCAAGTATGGAATCCTCCCCGGCTTTTCTCCCATCGGCGTCGCTATCGTTCTCGGGAGCATCCATTTTTGCATTGGGAGAGCCGCCAAATACACCCTTTTCGACGCGATCAAAGAGCTCGCCTTCATCCCCCTCAATCAAGAAGGGCAAGTGAAAGGGAAACTCATCATCGACGGGATTGGGTCGCGCTTAGGACGAGGGGGCTCATCCCTCATCAACATTCTCCTCTTTCTGATTGCGGGAGGCCCTGGAGAAAGCGTCCTATTCGCTGGAATCATCGCCACCTCGATTGCGATCATGGCGCTCCCCTCAGCGCGCCTTGTCGGCAACGAACTCGAGAAATCAAGCCCCTCCCCTACCACTCACTAAAAGGCTCCTATGGATCAAAAAGACCTTCTCCTCATTGCAATTGGCCCCACCCGTCAAACAGCCCTCGCTGTGGAAAAAATCCTCCACGCCCATGGAGTGGCGACGACCCTGATCGACCCCTTTTTCATCCATCCAAAGGAATTTGATCTTTTCACCCAGCTCCTCTCGACTCACCGATACGTCGCGACGATTACGAGAGACACTATTGGAACACTAGTGAATCATTTCATGATTCAAAACTCAATCAATGCTGCGCAAAGTTTAAACTTTACGATTCCCGATATGTGGGTTCAATTTGGCAATAAATCTGATTCTCTGATAAACTCTACCCCCGAGTCTATGGCTCAAAGAATTCTGCAAGAGTTCTTTACAACAAATCTTTCCCACTAAAAAATGAGAAAACGATCATGACGCTTCCGATCAATCAGCTTCCTCCTGCGCCGCCGCAACCCCATCCGTCCATTTACGCGGCTCCCCCCAAACCAGAACCTTCGCGCAGCAATTTTTTGGACCACGTTCATCCTCAAATTGCTCCCCGATCCCTTCCCCGATCCCTTCAGGGGCGCGTAGCGCTCTGTCCCGATTGCAAGATCGCTCACCCGGAATGCAAAGTTCAGTAGATCCATTTGTCAGCAAACCCAAACTTGTGAGAGAATGAAGTTATTAGTGGAGTTTCTCTTTCGATGATCATAGCCCTCTTTCCGAATGAAAAGAAAAAGCAGTCGTTCGAGCTCGCTTCGAAGATTTGCAGGTTCCTTGAGGATCATAAAGTTACGGTTGTCGCTGAAGATGAGAAAGCCTCCCAAATCGGGGCCAAGCCCCTCTCTTCCATCGATCCGAAGAAGGTGAGATTTCTGATTTCGATGGGAGGGGATGGGACGATTCTCCGCCTTTGCCATCGTTTTAGCCATCTCGACGCGCCGATTTTGGGAATCAACCTGGGCCATCTCGGATTTATGGCAGACATCCCGGTCACCGATATTTTCCCGAGCCTCACCGACCTTCTTTCTGGCGCCTACACGATTGACGAGCGGTTGATCCTTCAAGCAAATCACCTTCGGGCGGTCAATGATATCGTCATTCATAGGGCCCATAACTACAGCCTCATCGAGCTTTCGATTCATGTCGATGGAACCTATGTGAATACCTTTACTGCCGACGGGATCATCGTCGCCACCCCGAACGGCTCAACCGCCTATTCGCTCGCAGCAGGCGGGCCGATCATCAGCCCCAAGCTCGATGCGATCGTCGTCACCCCCATTTGCCCCCATACGATTTCGAACCGTCCTATCGTCCTCACGGCCGATCAAAAAGTAGAGATTCAATACGTCAGCGAATACAATCCGATTGAGGTGAGGGCCGACGGGCTTGACGCCTTTGAGATGAAGAGTGGAGAAACCCTAACCGTTCAAAGAGCCCCGGGAACATTTAAGCGGGTGAATCTTCATCGCCATGAGTATTTTTCGACCCTTCGGACAAAGCTCGCCTGGTCGGGCAAACTTCGATAGTCAGATCCCCCTTCAACCGTTTATTCCGCGGATCGATATACCGGATCAAACAGGCCGGGTCATCTACCGCTCTTGCAACGAGTTTTTTTCCATAGGAGTCTTGGGGCATGATTAAGTTTTCAATAGAGCTTCCCCCTCGTTTAAACGATGAGTGGTAAAGGGTCGAAGGAGCGAGCCCCATCGCAATGTGGGTGATGTACTGCTCACCCGGAATCATTTGACGATCCACCTTTCTTCGCAAAAAGATGAGATCGCCTCGCTCGATCTCACAAATCTTGACCCTCTGAATCATGGCGCCGCAGCAAAACACTAAAGTCCTGGGCATATCCCCGATAAACACAGGGGGGAGAAAGTTTTCTGAAGACTTTTCTAAGAGAAAGCGGATAGAGGTCACACAGTTGGTCACTTTTGGAGCTTGAGTTCCCTTGGCACCCAGCGAATACTGGGTCGAAGACAGTGAAGAGAGAGCCGCTTGAAATTTTTCATTCGAAAACCGATTCCTAGGAAGTCGAATCACGGTAATGAATCCATTGGGCGAATTAGATAGTGGTAGTGAGAAATGAACCTCCCTTGATGAATAGAGCCCTTATATATACATCACAATCTGATAGATTGCAAAAGGAAGAACTTGGAGGATTCGTGAAACAGAGACATATTGACCAATATCTCCCCGTTCGCCTATTGATTAAAATCAGATGCAGCCGATCCTCTCTTCCTATTTCCAGTCGCGGGTTCCTTCACCGATTCGTTTGACTCAAATCGAGTTCTTAAAACGGACCGATCAAGTGAGAGCGATCAATGTGGCGATTGGAAATGTCTCTCTCCCGATGCACCCCTCAATGGTCGAGCGAATGTTTTCGCTGAATGGGGCCAAAAGCCCTTTTCGCGAAGGAGTGGTGAGATACTCGTCGACAGCTGGCGAGAAGGAGGCGAATCAAGCAATGCTTCATCTGATCGAATCGAGCGGCTTTTCCACTCAAGGGCTCTACAGTCAAATCACAGACGGAGGAAGCCATGCGATGGAATTGGTGATCTTAGGTGTGTGCGGTCCGGCAGGATCTGGAAAAAATCCTTTATTGATCATCGATCCAACCTACTCCAATTACACTTCT
>CAZIML010000102.1:0-6772 GCA_964540255.1 uncultured bacterium | reverse complement strand
CCTAAATACTTTCGATCGGGCTCTTGCATTATTCATGTATTACTGAAGAGGATATATATATACAAGTTTTTTCAAAATCGAGAATTGATGTATAGGTGGGTACATGGATTACCGAATCACCCGACGAGAGGTGCTCAACAATCTTATTCGCTTCAAGGATAGCTTGTTAGAGCTCCGCTCGACAGAACGAAATGAGAAGCCAGAGGGGAAAGAGCGGTGCTACAAGGCTCTTTTAAATCTGAAAACGGGCGATATGCGATTCACCAAAAAAATCGCTTCCTTAGAACCTCACATTTCTCCAAAAAGGGGGAAAAAAGAGAGCGTTGAAGAGTGGAAGCAAATCCTTATTCGAGTCCACCAAAAAACTCCCTTCGAGGCGGCAGTTTACGAGTTTGTCGATCTGAATCAACGTCCTTTAAACTCTTCTGAATTGGAGCCGTTGGCTTGGAAAATCGCGAGCGAAACCCTTCACTTATTGAATCAAAAGGGGAGAGAGGTCAAAGGGGCTCAGGGAGATTTGCTCCCCGAAGAGGCGGCTCTCAAAGATCTCTCAGAGGTTCATCTTTCCACTCCAAAAGAGGGGATTGAGGATTTGCCGGGCTGGATGGGCTCTTTGAGCCGGATCGATGCCGAAAAGATCTTGGATGGAAAAGCGGTGGGCACCTATTTGCTAAGAGAAGGGGATGAGATCACTGTATCGATTACATTTCATTTCTCAGAAGAGAATCAATTGTCGATCCGCCCCTATCTTCTGACTGTGGTAGAAGACGAAAAGAAGATTTCAGATATCCTCTTGCTCGAGACCGATAAAGGGTGGATCACCTATCATGACGATCCAAATCTTCATGATCCCTATTTCTACCATTTCCACCCATCGCCGAAAGGGCTGATCGGATCGCTTCCGATCGCCCGCTTCCCCCTTTCGTAATTTACCTCTTCCATTTCGCTGTTTGAACGAGGAGAAAGATCAACATCCCTGCGCTCATAACTGACAAAAGGGCTGGAATTCCTTTGTGCGTATGGGAATAGCGGACAGCGAACGTTCCAGTGAGAAGAACGGTGAGGAGGAGGGCCGTATAGAGACCTGGTTTCAGATTCCAAAACATCAAGAGGGAGCTGAGGATCATCAAGAGGCCAAAGCCGCTTCCTGTGTACAACGAGATCTTGCTCCCAGCGTCATGGTAGCCATAGTATCCGAGCCCAATGAGGACAATTCCATAGATCAATGTTGCCCAACATGTCGATTTTTTAATCATAATAGCCTCATGCATGTAACCATGTAAACTCCGGCCAAATAAAAGGACCAGAGGAAGGGGAATAAAAGAAAGGCTGCCGAAATGGGCTCTTTCTTCCAAAAAAGAAGTCCTGCGAGAAGGGTGCTTGAAGAGAGGAGAAGTAGAGAGACGAGCGAAAGGAGCGGTTCATCGAGAATGAAATAGCTGATGGCCCACAACGACTGGAAAAAATATTGAGAAAGATAAAGGGAGAGTTCCAGTTTTAAAACCCGGAGCGAATGGGTGCGCCAAAGAGTCCACATGCTGAGTGCGATGAAGACAAAATAGAGAGTTCCCCAAAAGTGGGCGGTCACCTGAGTCCCCAATTCAAAAGCAAGGGAGATGAGGAGATAAATCCCTAACCCGACTAGTTGCTCAGGACGTGTTCTGTGGCTTTGCGAAAATAACCCGGCAGAAGTTTCTGTATGGTGAATCGACATAGTAAAAGGTTTAACTCATGTCATGATTTTTTCCAACAGTTTAAAGAAATTGCAAAGAATTCAATGGTTCTTTATCGTCTAGGGCATGGACACTGAAATTCTCTCTGGACTCGATTTATCGAAAGCGATCGCCTCTCTTCAAAGCGGGGAGCCGATTGTTTTCCCGACCGAGACGGTCTATGGGCTTGGGGCCCCTTTGTTTGACGAAGAGGCGGTCAAAAAAATCTTTCAAATCAAGGGGCGCCCCCATGATAACCCGTTGATTGCCCATATCTCATCGTTAGAAAAGGCGCGCCGGCTGAGCGATGCTCTTGGGGCTGATTTTTACACTTTGGCTGAAGCATTTTGGCCGGGGCCCCTTGCGATTGTGGTGAAAAGGAGAAAAGAGGTCCCTGAAATTGTCTCGGCGGGGCAGCCGACCGTTGCCATCCGGATGCCCTCTCACCCGATCGCCCGTCGATTGATTGAGGGAGTGGGGGAGCCGCTCGTGGCTCCTTCGGCAAATCTTTCAGGGAAGCCAAGCCCTACCTGTCTTCAAGATGTCTTAGAGGATCTGAATGGAAAAGTCCCCTTTGCGATCGATGGGGGACCGTGCGAAGTGGGGATTGAGTCGACGGTGATCAGCCTCTATCATCCGATCCCGACAATCCTCAGACCCGGGAAAATCACGAAGGAGATGTTGGAGGAGGCGCTCGGACGTTCAGTCGGGATTCCAGTTCCCGGGGAGCCGATCCTTTCCCCGGGGATGAAATACCGCCACTACGCGCCGAAGGCTCCGATCCGATTGGTTTACCTGCTCGAGGAGCTTCAGGGGCCGTTTATCTTGCCCACTCAACAGACCCTTTACGCCCAGTTGAGAGAGGCTGACCGGATGGGGGTAAAATCGATTGAGATCTTTTGCGATGCTGCAGTTCAAAGCGATGCAGCTTTGATGAACCGTCTCTTGCGCGCAGCAGGGGAGATCGTTTAAACTACATCTATGAGCGACCGAGTTATTGAGCCCTCTGAAATTATCATCGAGCAGCCGAATAAGGCGCGCGAAAATATTACACACGTCAATCCCTGGATCCGTTTCATTGCCCGTTTTTTCGACTATTCCCTTTTTTTTCTATTTCTCCTCTGGTCTCGCAAGTTATTCTCAGGACACCTCCCTTTAAGTTCTTATGAGCATCTCGTCCCTTTCGAATTTTTCCTCTGGATCCCGATAGAGGCCCTTCTTTTAGCGACGTGGGGGAAAACTCCTGGAAAGTGGTTTTTGAAAACCCGATTGAAACAGGGGAAAAGAGCGAAGCTTGAATTCATGACGGCTCTTCGCCGCTCTTTTTCAGTTTGGTTTCGGGGACTGGGGATGTGGATTCCCGTCGTTAATTTTTTTGCTCTTCTGATCGCTTACAATAAGTTGAAACTCCTTCAAATCACGAGCTGGGATCGAGACGATCATTTGGTCGTGACCCACTATCCCATTGGAAGGTGGAGGATCTACGTCGCGGTTTTTGTTGCGTTCTCTGGAATTTTATACTATTACTCGGAAAAACAAATCGAGTCTAGAAATGAGCCCAAGAGAACCGTTCGATCCGTCAATGAATATCCTTTTTCGGAGAACATCCGAACTCGATCCTCTCTTTCGGCCTAAAACGGTTGCTGTTGTCGGCGCCACTGAGAACGAGGGAAGCGTCGGCCGGACGGTGATGCATAATCTTTTGGCCACATCTTTTGGTGGGGAGGTGATCCCTGTGAATCCGAAACGAGATGCGGTTCTTGGAATCAAAGCCTATCCGAACCTCAAAGCGATCCCGAAAAAAGTCGATCTGGTCGTGGTGGTGACCCCAGCTCAATTTGTTCCCCAGATCATTTCTGAATCTGCCGATTTAGAAATACCTGCTGCCATCATCATTTCGGCGGGATTCAAAGAGATGGGAGCTCCTGGAATCGCCCTTGAGCAACAGATTTTAGCCCATGCCCGGAAAGGGAAGATGAGGATCATCGGCCCTAACTGTCTTGGAGTGATGAATCCTAATTATGGATTCAATGCAACATTTGCGGCGGGGATGGCCCGCAAAGGAAACATCGCTTTCATTTCTCAATCGGGAGCTTTATGCACAGCGGTTCTCGATTGGAGTTTGCGTGAAAAAGTGGGATTTAGCGCCTTTGTCTCGATCGGCTCGATGGTCGATGTGAACTGGGGCGACTTGATCAATTATTTTGGAAGCGATCCGACGACAGAGAGCATCTTGATCTACATGGAAAGCGTCGGCGATCCGCGTGCATTTTTATCGGCGGCGCGGGAAGTTTGTTTGACCAAACCGATTATCTTAATTAAAGCGGGAAGGTCGGCTGAATCGGCGAAAGCGGCCGCCTCTCATACAGGCTCTTTGGCTGGAAGCGATGAAGTATTCAGCGCCGCTCTTCGAAGAGTGGGGGTTCTTCGCGTCGACACGATCGCAGAACTCTTCAGCATGGCTGAAGTATTGGCCAAGCAGCCCCATCCTAAAGGACCTCACCTTATGATCGTCACCAATGCGGGAGGCCCTGGGGTGATTGCGACTGACGCATTGGTCGAAAATGGGGGGAAGTTGGCCTCTCTTTCACCTGATTCGATGAAGGCGTTGAACGCCCTTCTCCCTGCCCCATGGAGCCATAATAATCCCGTCGACGTTCTTGGCGATGCGAATGCTGAAATTTATGCGAAAACCATCGAGATTGTGGCGAATGATCCAAATACTCAAGGGATCTTAGTGATCTTAACCCCGCAGGACATGACTGATTCGAAAGGAACTGCTGAAAAGCTCAAGCCTTTTGCCCGCCTTCCAATCCCTGTTTTGGCCAGTTGGATGGGGGCTGATAGTGTGAAGAGGGGAGATGAGATCCTCACAGAGCTGGGGATTCCTAATTTTGAGTTTCCCGATCTTGCCTGCAAAACTTTTGGCCTTATGTGGAAATACACCTATCACCTTGAGGGGATCTATGAAATCCCGGTCGCCACCTGGAAAAACGAAACTTTTTGCCTATTAAAACACAGAGGGCTCGAAAAGATCATCGATCAGGCTCTTTTGGAAAAACGGACGATTTTGGATGAAGTGGAATCGAAGCAAGTATTGGAAAGCTATGAGATCCCTTGCGTTCCCACTCGTGTTGCGAAAAGCAGCGATGAGGCGGTTCGTCTTGCCAAAGAATTTGGATTTCCGGTTGTTTTGAAGCTCTACTCGCGGACGATCACCCACAAAAGCGACGTGGGGGGAGTGAAGCTCAATCTTCAAACCACAGATGCAGTGAAAAAGGGGTATGATGAAATCGAAAAAGGAGTTTCTCCCAAAGATTTTCTCGGCGTCACTGTTCAGCCGATGATCAAACTCGAAGGATATGAGCTGATCCTCGGCAGTGCGATCGATCCAGAATTCGGCCCTGTTTTACTCTTTGGATCGGGCGGACAGCTTGTTGAAGTTTACAAGGACAAAGCCCTCGCGATTCCTCCTCTCACTACGACCTTGGCGAGAAGATTGATGGAGCAGACGAAGATTTATTCGGCTCTTCATGGAGTGAGAGGGAGAAAGGGGATCGATTTTTCCCTTCTGGAGAAAATTTTGGTTCAATTTAGCGATCTCATTGTGAGCCACCCTTGGATTAAAGAGTGCGATATCAATCCCCTCCTAGTTTCCAACGACCGGATTGTAGCGCTGGACGCTCGAGTGATTCTCCACGATCCGATGACGAAAAAAGGGGATTTGCCAAAACCTGCGATCCGCCCCTATCCAGCCCAATATATTGAAGAATGGACATTGAAAGATGGCCAGAGGGTGACCATTCGGCCGATCCGTCCTGACGATGAGCCTCTCATGACCCGTTTCCACAAAGATCTTTCCCTTGAGACAGTCAGACAGCGTTATCTGAGAGCGATCCAGTATGAAGAGCGGATTGCCCATGAAAGGCTCGTTCGGATCTGTTTCAATGATTATGACTGGGAAATTGCCCTTGTTGTCCAGCATGAAGAGGAGATTTTAGGGGTGATCCGCCTGACCAAAATTCGGGGAGGGGCCGACGCTACGTTCACATTGATGGTGAAAGATCAGTGGCAAAACAAGGGGATTGGAACGAAGTTGATGGAAAAGATCCTATTGATCGCAAGAGAAGAAAAAGTGGAGAGGGTCGGAGCGAAGATGCTCAAAGAAAATTTCCAAATGGAAAAACTGTGCCGCCACTTTCATTTCCGGATTGCCCAAATGGAAGATCAATTATTCGCTGAGATGAAGCTATAGTTTCATCGCTCTATAGAAGGTCATCCCAATAGTTACAGAGGAGAGGAAAGAGACTGTGTGGATGAAGATTCCTCCTGCAGTGTAGCTTACTGCTGTCGCCACTGCGCCGATGATCGCGAAAATGGAGTTGATGATCGGAATGACTCTTCCTCCAGGATCTTTTTGGACCTGGACCCATCGGTAATGGTGGAGACCGATTCCTCCCACAACTCCCGCTAGAAACAAAGTGGGCCGCAAACTCATGATGGCGACTGTTGAGACGGCGAAAGAAAGGGGGGCGATATTTCTCTCGCAAAAGGTCGGTTCTGCTTCTGGTTCAGTCAAAAGCGCCTGCGCAGCAGCTGCTATAGACATATAATCCTCCGTTTAAAATAAAAATGATCTCATATTTGCAAAAAAAACGCTAGTTGAACGCAGCAGTGATCTGAAGTTTTAGCTGATCGTTACCCATAAGTCCCGAGTTTATGGCCGTTGATTTTTTCATCAGCGCAGAGGTAGGAAAAGGAGACGCAGAGGTAGAGAGAATATAAAAATAGAGGAATAACGGGACCTTGCCCGGAGTGATGGAGGTATGCTTACAGTCTTCTGAGTAAAGATCGGTGAGACTATCTCCTTCCTCCTGCGCTGATGAAAAAATCGGGAGTCATACGGTGGAGACTTGTGGGTAACTATCAGGAAGTTTTAGAGAAAATATTTGATCTCTGAGCTGATTTCCTATACGATCGCTTCTTTTCGCCCTAATCGGAGTGAGTGAATGGATGATTTTCTGATTTTGTAATGTTTTGCTAAAACTTCAATAAGCGAT
>CAZIML010000101.1:0-6804 GCA_964540255.1 uncultured bacterium | reverse complement strand
AGATTGCCTTGAACTGCAGCTCGGTATAAGGCTGACACGCGTGGAGCAACCAAACAATCGCCTGGATACGGGCCGCACGATTTAAGAATTTGTTCCAAAAGGATCAATCCCCTCTTCTGATTCTCCATTTGGATCAGATCGTTCATGATCCCTCCCAAACGACGATGCCCCCCACCTTGTAAATAACCCATCGCCCACTCAATATGCTCTTGAGGATTTGTAACGTGTTTTGAATAAAGGAGCTGTCCAACAAATTCACTCGCAACTTTTTGGAGCAAAGGTCTTGTTTCAGCACCCAATCGATTCAATTCCACCAAAAATTGTCTTATTTTCAGACAATCTGCTTCAGAGTAAACCGGAAGGCTGAAGCGTAGACCCTCTTCTAATTTGTCTATCTCTTTAAATAAATGACGGCTCGTTTCCCATACTTGGATCGCCTCAGAAAATCGCCTCGCCCACAGATGATCGGAAAACAATTGCGAAAAGTGGCCTCGAATGAGCTTTTCTTGAGAAGGAGACCAACTCGGGTATATTTTTCTCTGGACCCATGAAGCGAATCGATTGAATCCAGGGATCGAGTCGGCCAGAAATAATGGGCCCCCCCATGTCCCCTGATGCCGCATATTCCAAGCGGTATTCAATCGATCAGCAATGATTGTGGCTCCAGAGGGTTTTTCAAACGGACGATGGGCTCTAAAATGGAGGAGCTGAACCTGAGAATCAGGATAAAACGTATTGAAATATTGGGCCACCATCGCCGTAAATCGGGACTTCGAGCACCGTTTTTTGAGTCGCAAAATCCCCGCGTTCGAATCGAAGAGAGTTTGACTATCGGGGTGAATCCCCACCACATGTCGGGAGAGAAGGGGGGTCCATTTATTTCCGATCACAAAAAATAAGGAGTCCTTCTCACTGTTCAGTTTTGGAGCTAGGGTCCGAATCCCTTCCAGCAACTTCTTTAATCCGACCGTCTTCCCTTTTTCGGGGGGGAATCGCCCCTTTGCCTTAAGCCCAAATCTCTCCTCAATGATCCGGATAAATTCGCTCTGGATCCGCTCTACTAAGTCCGGGTGCATATCGGGCTGAACAATATGAGGTGCCACATCTTTCGGCAACAATCTGTAGAATGTCCGCAACAATAATTTGGAGAAGTGACTCACTCCATCATTCACTGCAGACTGCACCTCAGGGACACGGCCATAGGCGCATTCAAGGGCGGTCACAGAAGCAAACCCAAGACAAGGACCCGTGAGGCCTCCTGGATAATTTACCGGCAGGCCCGCCAAAGAAGCGATATTATCTCGATATAAATCAGTAAAACCAGAAATTGAAACCATAGACGTAATTATACTGCATTTGATGTTAAGCAACAACAAATACGAGCATTGAAATTCTGGGATGATGGTCAGGGCGATTGCAAGAAGAATCTCTTGACAAGTCTTGTCCCTAGAGAAGGATGGGGAAAAGAGCAAGGATCCGCTCGAAGCGAGCGGGCAGGATCGGCGAGACGCCGACAGGATAGAAAAAAGAAATTTTCTTGATCCTGCCACTGCGTTTCGCAGTGATCCTGCCGCCATGCCTCATGGCGATCCTTGCTCATTTTTCTTTGCAAGCAATTGATCATGCAATCGCCCTGAAGGTTAGGGAGATTCCATGATAAACTACTTCAAAGGGATCATTGGCCAGAATGGACAATTTTCATACTGCTTATCCTGCCGACCTTTGTCGATCTTGTTTATCCTATCCTTCTCTATGAACATAGAGCGTCAAGGCATTCTTCATGGAATCGCCCCGTCCAAAAGGGAGCGCATTTTTGGTTTTGCCGCTGCTGTTCACAAATGCTCTTCTTTAATCGCTCTCGTTAAGAGTGCCTTCACAGCTTCTCTCGGGTCGAGGCCGCCATAGATGATCTGATAGGTCACTTCTGTGATGGGAACGGGTATCTGATGCTTGTGCCCGAGCTCTCGGGCTGAAACGCAGGTGTAAATCCCTTCAACAGCCATCCCGATTTTTTGGCGCGCTCCCTCCGGAGAGAGCCCTTCAGCTACTAACCGCCCAAAACGGTAATTGCGGCTATGGCGCGACATGCAGGTGACGCAAAGATCTCCCATCCCGGAGAGACCATTGAGCGTTTCGGGACGGCAATGCTTCACAGGGCAAAGCTTCCGAATTTCATGCAGCCCGCGAGTCATCAAGGCTGCTTTCGTATTGTCGCCGCAGCCGAGGCCGTCGGCAATTCCACACGCAATGGCGATGATATTCTTCATGGCGCCGCCAAAACAGACGCCCCGAACGTCAGAGTTTGGATAAATGCGAAAGGTGGGCGTTGTAAAAAGCTCGTGGATCATTTTCATCACCTGCGGATCGTAAGCCGATGCAACGACCGAAGTGGGCAAGTTTTGAATCAGATCTTCAGCATGGCTGGGGCCGCTGAGAGCTCCAACAAGAGAGCTGTCTTCGACGCCTAAAATCGAGGAGACGACTTCAGGGAGAAGCAATCCGGTTCCCTGCTCAATTCCTTTCGATGTGAGAATGATGGGAACAGAAATGGGCCCCGCCATTTCAAAAACAGGGCGAATGCCCGACGAGGTGACGCTCTCAACGATTACATCCGCTCCATCGATGGCTCTTCGGATGTCACTCGTAAAATGAACGTGGGGCCCCACTTCAGCGGCGGGGAGCTTCGGATGGACGCGGCTCTTTTCCAATTCTTGGGCAAAGGAAGAATCTCTCGTCCAGACGGTCACATGGTGCCCGTTCATTTCAAGAACACGCGCAAGGGCAAATCCCCAAGTACCGGCACCTAGATATCCAATCTTCATTTCATCCTCTCAATACTCTTTCCACCGCTTCTATGCAATCTCCCCCTTTCAATGGGGCAAACCGCTTCTCTCGATCCACTTCGAGGGCTCTCACTCGAGAAGCAAAGGGGAGGGCGTCAAAAATAAACTTTTCTCCCTTCCAATAAGATTGCTTCTGAACCCAGTGGATCGGGAGATCAATATCGGCCATCCGGGAAAAAAAGGGAAATGCAAAAGCGATTTGACCTGTATACGCGTATCGATACTCTTTTTTTGGATCGAGCTCCGTATATTCGACAATTTCGATCTTTTCCCCCTTTTCAACCAAAACGCCCATCGACCGATCAGAGGGGGCTCTTTCGATACATTGAACCACCGCATCCGCCTCCTCTTTTTGCCCAAGAGCGACTAAACTGAGATCGGCTGGATCGGTGAGGGGATTTTCAATGTTGCTCACAATGAGCCATTCAATCCCTTTTTTCTCAAATATTTGCCTAAGCCCTCGGTTTGCAAAAGAGCGAAAGACACTCCCATTCCCATTGGGCCCTTTTAAGGGAGTGATCTTTTTCTCCCCATCCAACAATGGCTCCATCTCTTGCTGAAAAAAATACACTTCGAGTCCAAAATAGTTCTCTTTTTCGAAATAGGCCACAGTCTCGTCATGATTGAGAGGGGAGGTCATGACGGCAAGAGGAACTTCTTTGGGGATTTTTTGGCACGCCCAGGCAAAAAGAGATTTTCCTCCAACAGGAAAGAGTCCCTTCGGCCCCTGAAATCCGAGGCGCGATCCTTGACCGCCCGCGAGGAGAACCGCGCCTACTTGAGAGGGAGGAAAAAGAGCTTTGACAACCGACTCGGCAGAGACAGTGGATAGATCCCGATTCGTACCGATGAGGGGGCGATGAATGAGCTGAGGGTTGGGAGAGGGGACGTTTTGCTTCAAGATCCCATGATTGGGATCGGCCCAAAGTGTCACGAGAGTCAAAGGAAAAGAGGCGTTGAGATAATAGCTCATCGAAGCGACTCCAGAATCGGGGACTACGAGGCCCGAGCACCGATTTTTGATGATGGAGAGAAGCTCAAACAGGGTCGTTTTCCCCCTTAAGTCAATCCCTGTTTTAAAACGAGGTTCGGTCCCATAACCAAAGAGGAGGACTTGGATCCCTTTTTTGTCGAGTTGATCGAATAACTCTTCCCACCGCTCAAGAGGCCAATTGCGCCAAAGGCCATAGTGGGTCTCGGCGGATACTTGAACACCGACGTAGGGAGTTGTTTTGGATAGAGAGAACTTCTCGTAGAGCTGCTCATGTTTTTCATCCCATTTGAGCTTTGGGACCACTTTGCCCCTCTGCCAGTAGACCCAATCGGTGGGGCTGGGCCGCTCAATCACAAGATCAAAGCGGCGCTTCAATTCTTCCGGAATTTTAACCGCCTCGCCTCGCTTCCACCCTTCGATTCCGATCGCGTCCACTCCTTCGAGCATCGAAAAGCCATCCAGCAAATTTTCTCTCGTAGCAAAAGTGATCTCTGCATCAGGAATCCAAAAACGGATCCTCTCCACCATCGCATAAAGGCCGAGAGCAATGTCTCCAAGACCCCGATTCCAACCGAGCAAAATCTTTTTCCCCCCTTTTCGGGAAGTCCGCTTCAACATCGCGTCGAATGGATTGGGTAAAAACGCTTTGGCCAACGTTCTAAACATAGCGGACCACTTTCTCCACCACCTCATCGACTGAGATTTGCTTCATGCATCGAAAGTCGATCGGACACACTCTTTTAAAACAGGGAGAACACTCGACCCGTTTGTTGATGATATGAGCCCCTTTTCCATAGGGTCCTGTCACTTGATCATCGGTCGAACCGAAAAGAGCGACCAAAGGGACGCCAAGCGCTGCTGCTATATGCATCGGCCCACTGTCATTGGTCAAAAGGACGTTGCATTCTTTAATAATGCAGACAAGCTCCCGAAGACTCGTCACACCCGCAAGATCGATCACTTTTTCAGGAAGCCCTTGGCTGATCTCCTTCACAAGCGCTGCTGTAGATGCATCGCCAAAAAAGACGAGATAGGCCCCTGTTTCTAAGAGAAGGCGCATTGCAAGGGCCCGAAATCGCTCCGGAGGCCAACATTTAGCCGAGCCATAGGCAGCCCCAGGGTTGATTCCGATCAACTTCGCCCCTTTTTCATACCCTCTTTGGAAAAGGAGCTCCTTCGCCTCCTCAATCTCTTCCGGCTTTAGAAAAAGCCTTGGAGCTGTCTTCGAATGAGGAACGCCGAGAGGAGCCAAAATCCTCTTGTATGTATCGACGAGATGCTCCTTCTTTTTTGGCAATGGAAGAGGATCGGTCAAAAACCACCTTCGAAAATGGGCCGAATAGCCGATCCGCCGCTTCACTTTTCCCTGCCAAAACCACCACGCAGAGGAGAACGAATTCGTCAGCAAAATACCTGTGTCATATTTCCCCATTTGAATTTTTGCGATGATATCTCTCTCTTCTCTCCTTGAAAAATCATTCGACGGCTTCGTGAATCGAAAAATCTCATCGATCGATTCATCTTCTTTCAATAAATCAGAAAGGGGCGATTTACACATCGCTGTAATAGACGCTTTGGGAAATGCATTCCTCAGATCGGTTAAAAGAGGCGTTCCCATCACAAAGTCGCCAATCCAATTCGGCATCCTCACAAGAATATTTTGGGGGCTATTCATTTTGATATCTCCGTGAAACGATCATAACGAAGAATCTCTTTTCAAACAAAATAGGATCGGATAAAAATGGATTATGGAAAAAATCATTCTCGGCATCGATCCCGGAACTCGGATCACTGGATATGGCCTTGTCGACGAAAAAAATCGCCCTATCGACTTTGGATGCATTCGCCCTCCGGCTAAATATCCGCTCGCCGATCGATACAAAGTCCTCTTTGAAAGCTTAGAGCTCCTCATCGAAAAATTTCAGCCAAGCGCAATCGCAGTTGAATCGCAATTCGTTCTCAAGAACGCCCAAAGCGCGATCAAACTCGGGATGGCCAAAGGAATGGTCTTTCTCGCGGCAGCCCGAAAAGCGATCCCCCTCTATGAATTTGCCCCAAAGCAGGCCAAACTCGCCGTCGTTGGGCATGGAGGAGCGAGCAAGCACCAAGTACAAAAAATGATCCAGGCGCTCTTGCGCCTACCCCATGTTCCTGAACCCGAAGACGCCGCCGATGCCTTAGCCATAGCCATCTGCTGCGCCCACCACTTGAGGTCCCCATGTACGAGTCGATCAAAGGTCTCCTAGTTGACAAATCCCCCTTGAGAGCCATCGTTGAAGCTGGAGGGATCGGCTACCGCCTCGCCATTCCCTTAAGCACCTACACCCGCCTTCCCGCTCTGGAAAAACCGATTCAATTATTTCTTTCCCATGTAGTGAGAGAAGACTCGGAAACCCTCTACGCCTTTCTCACCCGCGAAGAGAGAGACCTCTTCGAGCTCCTCATCACCATCTCCGGAATCGGCCCTAAAACAGCCCTCGCCATCATCGGCCATATGGAGATGGGAGCCTTTCAAAGGGCCATTTCTAACGGCGACGTCCGCCTCTTAAGCAAAATCCCCGGGATCGGGAAGAAAACTGCCGAACGGCTCGTGATCGAAATGAGGGACAAGTTCAAGGGGGGGAAGAGAGATAAAGCAGTTCCTCTATCGAGCGCCGGAGATCTGATCGGGGACGCGATGAACGCCCTTCTCCACCTGGGCTACAACCCCTTAGAGGCCCAAAAAGCGGTCCACGCTGTCATTGAGGAGAAAGGGGAGGAGACCGATCTCGGAAAAATCATCACCGCCGCCCTTCAAAAGATATAGGCGGAGTGGTATCCTCCCTCTCCTATGGAAAAAGAGACGATCGCCGCTATCGCAACCCCCCCGGGGGAGGGAGCCATTGCTATCATCCGCATCTCAGGCGCCGCCGCCTTCGAGGTGGCTCAAAAAATTTTCTCCCGCTCCATGAAAAATTTTAAAAGCCA
>CAZIML010000100.1:3878-6876 GCA_964540255.1 uncultured bacterium | reverse complement strand
TCAACACGCCCGGCGATTTAACAGCGAATAATTGGAGCTATCGGTTCCGCCGCCCCTTGGAAGAGATCCTTGCCCACAAAGGGCTCCAAGAAGCGATGATAAAAATCAGATCCAGCGATCGATATGGCTCATAAAGACAAATTTTCATATGCTGGCGAAAAAGGAGACCTCCTTGCATTCGCTATTCATTCTAGCCGCCTCGCTCTCAGCACTTTACTCCACTCTTGACCCCACCTCTGTCTCCCAGCACTTCGCCTTTTATGAGCTCTATCCGAAAAGCGCCGAGGGGCGGCAAGCCCTAAAGCACGCCTGGGAGCTTTTGAGCGACGGGTGCGCCGACTGCGATCCGGAGCTCATTCTCCCCTCGATCGACCCAAAGCCCCTCATCAACTTTGTCAACCGGATCGACTCCACCGACGCGCCCCTTCTCGATGAAGACCAACTCGCCGTCATTGAGAAATTATCGAAACACCTCCTCAATCGGAACCTCAAAGGCTATGGACTTTGGGACCTTGAAGCGATGCTGAAACTCCCCGACGCCGAAATCGACCTGTCCCGCTGTCTCTTGCTCGCCGAAATGGGCCCTCTGAAAGAAAAAGTGAGAAGCTACGAGGCCAACATCGACTTGATGGCCCTTCAGATCTACGCCCGACTTCGAGAAGGGGCAACTCCCTTGGAAAAAGTGAGAGCGATGAACGACTATATTTTTTCAGAGATGCGCTTCCGCTTTCCTCCCCATTCGCTCCATGCGAAAGATATCGACATCTACACCTTCCTCCCCTCTGTCCTCGACAGCCGCCGAGGGGTCTGCTTAGGCGTTTCGATCCTTTATCTTTCTCTCGCTCAACGCCTTGGCGTCCATCTTGAGGCGATCACTCCTCCCGGCCACATTTATGTGAGGCACGTCTCTCCCAATGGAGAGATCGTCAACATTGAAACCACCGCCCGCGGCATTGACGTCCCCTCTGAAATGTATCTTGGCCTCGAGACAAAAAAGCTGCAGCAAAGAGACATCCGGCAAGTGATCGGCCTTGCATTTATGAACCAAGCCGCCGTCAGTTGGCATCGAGAAGATGCAAAAACCGCCGTCTCTCTCTACGAAAAAGCGCGCCCCTTCATGGGCGATGATTATTTACTTAACATGTTTTTGGGTTTCAACTATCTTTTTATTGGAAAAGAAAAAGAGGGGCGAGCCCTACTAGAAAAAGTAAAAGGAGTGGTTCCTGATTATGCTATTTCGTCTGACACTGTTACCGAAGACTACCTGGCAGGCTACGCTACGCCAGAAGCGATCCAAGCGATCTATTCTGAAGTGGATCAAAGCCGCGATTCAATCGTTGCAAAGCAAAAAAAGCTAGAAAAGATCGTTCAAGAATGTCCCAAGTTTCGGCAAGGGATCTTCCATCTTGCGACCACCTGGCTCCAGCTCGGAAGGGAGAAAGAAGCCCTTCCGATTCTTGAAAAATACATCAAAATGAACCCCGAAGACGCCACAGTCCACTACTATCTCTCCGCCATTCAGTTCCAAAGACGAAATTTCAACCAAGCTTGGAAACACCTCAAAGCCTCCGAGGCCATCGTCTTTGCCAAAGAGCATAAGCCCCATGCACTGCAAGAACTCAGACAAGCGCTCCAGCGCGCCTGCCCCGAACCCTAATCTTTTCGACAGAAAATATGGAACATTGATATACTGAGTCCTCTCTCTGACCGACAATAAAAGAGGTCCCAATGTTTATATTTCTTCTTGCAGCAGTCTTCTCCATGAGCGTCGATGAACTGAAAGAAACGGGAGTTTCCCGCCTTTCGCCTCAAGAAAAAATGGCTCTCGAAGAGTGGATCGAAGAGCACTACGATAAGAAGCTCACCACCCAAAACAGCAAACAAGGGCCCGTTCTGCAGGAAAACCTGAAAAATGGACGCTACATTCGCCTCAGCGACAATTCCCTTTGGGAGATTCATCCCAGCGACACCCCGATCACCCAAGGATGGATCACTCCCGTCCAGATCAAAGTGAGCGCCGCCAACGACACCGCCTACCCCTATCAACTCACCAACACCCTCACTGGTTCCTCAGTGAGAGCCAGAAAACCAGTAAACCCACCCAAAATGTGAGGCGCTGATACCTAAGATGGCTCCCCAATTTACTGAAGCAGTCACGCAAGCAATCGAAGAAGCATTCCAATACGCTCAATCAAAATCTCATGTTGAAATGAGCGAAAACCATCTCTTAAGAGCTCTCCTCTTGGACTCGCAAGGCTATTTTGCCTCGATTCTCACAGGTTTAAGTCTCGACCCTTCTCTTTTATTGAACCAAGTGGAAACAGCCCTCAACACCCTCCCCACCTACTCGGGCGCTCCCACTCCGCCTCAAGCATCGGTCGGATTGCAGCACAAAATCCAGGAAGCTGAAAAATTTGCAAAAGCCTTTGGCGACACCTATGTGAGCAGCGATCACCTTCTTCTAGCCTATTGGGATAAACCCATTGAACCCTTTGCCTCATGGAAAAAAATCTCGAAAAAAAGCCTGAAGGAAGTAGAAGCCGAGATTAAAAAGCTCCGCGGCTCCCGACACATGGACTCTCCGAGCGCTGAAGGGAACATGAAAGCGCTCGAAAAGTATTGCAAAAACCTCACCTCCCTCGCCAAACAGGGAAAGCTCGATCCAGTCATCGGACGCGATGAAGAAATTCGGCGGACCATTCAAGTTTTGTCTCGACGGACAAAAAACAATCCGATGCTCATCGGCGAACCAGGTGTAGGAAAGACAGCCATTGCCGAAGGGCTCGCGAACAGGATCATTCAAGGAGACGTCCCTGACTCGCTCAAGAAAAAAGAGCTCATGGTGCTCGATATGGGAAGCCTCATCGCCGGAACCAAGTTTCGCGGCGAATTTGAAGAGAGGCTCAAAGCCATTTTGGATGAAATTGAAAAGAGCCAAGGGAACATCATTCTCTTCATCGATGAAGTGCACACCCTCGTCGGAGCCGGCGCCTCTGAA
>CAZIML010000100.1:0-3868 GCA_964540255.1 uncultured bacterium | reverse complement strand
CAATCTCTTAAAACCAGCCCTTGCCCGCGGCCTTCTCCACTGCATCGGAGCCACCACCCTCAATGAATATCAAAAGTACATTGAGAAAGATGCCGCCCTTGAGAGAAGATTTCAGCCTGTCCTCGTCCCGGAACCCAGTCTTGAGGATGCGATTGCCATCTTGCGCGGTCTCAAAGAGCGGTTTGAGATTTTCCATGGAGTTCGCATTACAGAAGGAGCTCTTCATGCCGCTGTCTTCCTCTCCTCTCGCTACATCACCGACCGACGCCTCCCCGACAAGGCGATCGACCTGATCGATGAAGCCGCCAGTCTCATCCGGATGCAGATCGGCAGCCTTCCCCTCCCCATCGATCGAAAAGAGAGGGAGCTCGCCTCGCTCATCGTAAGGCAGGAAGCGACCAAAGAAAAATCGGAAGAAAAAATCGCCAAACTCCAAGAAGAGCTCGCCTCTTTGAAAGCCAAATGGAATCATGAAAAAGCCCTTCTCCAATCAGTCAAAGAGAAAAAAGACGCTCTCGAGAAGTTGAAATTCCAAGAAGAAGAAGCCGAGAGAAAAGTCGATTACAATAAAGTCGCTGAAATCCGCTATGCAAAAATTCCCGCCATGCAGAAAGAGATTGAAGAGGGGCAGAAAGCCCTCGAGCAGATCAAGGATCGCCTCCTGCAGGAAGAAGTCGACGAGCCCTTGATCGCCCAAATCGTCGCCAAATGGACCGGCATTCCCGTTGAGAAAATGCTTGAAAAAGAGACCCAAAAAATTCTCCAGCTTGAAAAGCACCTTGAGAAGAGAGTCATTGGACAGCCGCTCGCCATCCGCGCCGTCAGCGAAGCGATCCGCCGCTCTCGTGCAGGGCTCAGCGACCCTCAGCGCCCCATCGGCGTCTTCCTCTTCATCGGACCCACCGGCGTTGGAAAAACCGAGCTCGTCAAAGCCCTCGCCGAGCAGCTCTTCGACAAAGAAGATGCGATCATCCGGCTTGACATGTCTGAATATATGGAAAAGCACAGCGTCTCGCGTCTTGTTGGATCGCCCCCCGGCTATGTTGGATACGAAGAAGGAGGGCAGCTCACCGAAGCGCTCCGCCGCCGCCCCTATTCAGTCGTCCTCCTCGATGAGCTGGAAAAAGCCCATCCCGACGTCTTCAACATCCTTCTTCAAATCTTTGATGAAGGGCGCCTCACCGATAGCAAAGGGCGCAAGATCAACTGTAAAAACGCCCTTTTCATCATGACCTCGAACCTCGGCTCTGATCTTCTCCTCAAGAAAAAAGCCGACTCCAAAGAGGAATTACTCGCCATTGTCGATCCCGTTCTCAAAGCCACCTTCCGCCCCGAGTTCCTCAACCGGCTTGACGAGATCCTCCCCTTCCTTCCCCTGAAAATCGAGGACATGGAAGCGATCGTCGCCATTCAACTCAAGCGAGTCGCTCTCCGCCTTGACGAACGGCAAATCAGCCTCAAGTGGGATCCCAAAGTGGTCAAACATCTCGCTGAAGAAGGGTACGACCCCTCATTTGGAGCCCGTCCCCTCAAGCGACTCATTCAGCAAGAAGTGGTCAACCTTTTTGCCACCGCGATCCTCGAGAACAAGATCCCTAAAAACAGCGAACTGCTTCTCACTGGGCGGACTCAAGGGGACCATTTTGCCATTTCCTATGAAGTGAAAGGAAAGCCGTAAAGACTTAAGAGGCGGATTTTTTTGGGGAACGCCTCTAAAAGGGCCTCCGTTCCATCCTTCAGCAATTCGTTTGGGCTCCCTCCGTCGAAAAGAAGGAGCTCTTGCTCCTCCTCCAAACTCTCCTCTCGATAGGAGCCATCCGTATAGAGAGCTCTCACAAACGGGCGATCGATGAGGCGAGCCAAAGCCAATCCGATCGCTCTTGAGTTCTGATCAGGCATTGGGATGATTGCGTCTGGAGTGGGCCATTCGAGCATTGTCCATTGAAAGTAGGCGAATCCTCCCATGGCATTGACCGCCTCCACATCCAAAAAGCGAGCGGGAGATTTCCCATCGAATACATAAGCGCGAACCGCCCGGAGCGCCTTTTTTTCTCTACACTGAGTGCAAAGATTGCCCCGTTCATCCAATTCTTCGAAGCAATGGCGGCATCTTTCGATTGGGTCGGGCAGTTCAGAGAGCCTCCAACAATCCAGGCACAGATATTTTGTTTTGCACCGCTCCTTGCAAGCGAGGCAAAGAGGAGGGAAGACGAGGTCGAGAAATGAGTCAATCAGCAGAATATCAACTCAAAAGTAAAGGTCTTCGATGGGGATTGGCTGCGTGGAGCAGTTCAGCGTACTTCTCAAGAGATGGTTTCACTTCAGCTCTTTCATACCTTGCGTAGGCATTCGGAGACTTTGATTTGAGTCGATGAGCTACCTGGCGAATCGATGAGCCACTCTTCGTCCGCTGCCTCTTCAAACCTAACGCGAATAACAGCCGTTCGTCTGATGCACCAATCCCGATCACTCCATCTTCATAAAGGTTGACCGTGATTTTGAACCCCTTCTTGATGCTTTCCTCATAGGAGTCCCTTAGAAGTTCTAATATTGCATCTTCAATCATCTCTAAAGCCTCTTTTCGAGTTTTCCCCTGAGTCATTACATCGAGGAAAGAAACCTCAACCAACCACCAGGAGCCGCTCTTCCATACTTTCCCTTCGAATTCCATATTTAGCCCTTTTTCGGAGGATTACTTCTGGCTCTTTCAATGATTTTTCGAGCCAGCAGTTCTTTAACTTCTCTGTGCCTCGGAACGGGTTCAGTATCATCGCCATTCGTCCAAATCTCATGATTAGCCCCTTCTCTCTTAAGCCACCAACCAAGCCTTGATAACGTCTTTTCCAGATCCCGTTTTTTCATCAGTGTACACTTTTATGTGAACAAGGTCAAGATTGTACCACCCCACAGGATAACTTAAAATAATTTTTTATCTTTTGTGAATATTTAGCCAATACCGAGTGTAGCGCAGCTCTCCAGTTTTGACTAAGGCCCCTTTTTCCACTAGATCCGTTAAATCTCTTGTTGCTGTCGGCCGCGATGTTTTGGCAATTGCAATATACTTCTCCGCACTCAGCCCCCCTTCAAACCCCTCTAGTCCTTCAGCGAACATTCTCAGCAACACCTTCATTTGACGAGGGTTGAGCTCTTCAGAAAGAGCATTTAACATTTTGGATTTCTGCATCAAAAAATGAAGTAAATGCATCGATTCTTCATGGGCTTCTAAAATCACAAGAGAAAAAAACTCCAGCCACTGCTGCACTTCCAGCGTACGATTACACCGTTCAAGAGCCGCATAATACTCTTTCTTCCTTTTCTCCAGCATTTTGGATATTGCAATCAAGATGGGTCGATCTACAGACTGGGATAAAATTTTTTCCACAAGAACACGGCCAATTCTCCCATTTCCATCCTCAAAGGGGTGAATGCTTTCAAAATAAACATGAGCGATTGCAGCTCTCTCCAAAACAGAACTGTGAGGAGAATTGAACCACTCAATAAACATCGTCATTTCTTTGAAAACACGCGATGAAGGGGGAGCCTCAAAAAAAACCTTCCGGGAATCATACCGATTGGAGACAATTTGCATTGGCTCCCCGTGCGTCCGATATTTTCCCCAGTCCTGAATCGATGATGAGTCTTTAAAAAGCATGGCGTGCCAGCGATACATCATCTCATGCGTCAGCGGCTGGCTGAACGTTTTATACACATCGCATAACACTCCCGCCATCCTAGATTCCTTTTCCCCCCTTTTTTTGGGGACTGCCGCCAATCCAAAATGTTGTTGAATGGAAGACTGCAAGCTTTCCCGATCGAGGATTTCCCCCTCAATCCGAGAGCTCTCCACCCCCTCCAAACTCAAAACTTC
>CAZIML010000099.1:0-6918 GCA_964540255.1 uncultured bacterium | reverse complement strand
GACCCGTTCAAATCTCTTTAGAACGTTCCGCTTTTTTGCGCCTTTATTGCTTTTGCCGTAGCTGCCGTGTCTTGTCATATCAATTATCCAATTTTAGGTATGAATCGGTTTGGTGTTGTCTCTGTCGCACCTACGTTGAGGTGGGTTCTGTAGCCAAATTCCAACGCATCTCTTTTTGGGCCTGTTTTCGCACCAGGGGCGCGGGGTCTGCGGCGAGATGTGTTGCGGATTCGCCCTTGTTTACTGACTCGTGTCATAGCTCTTCTCCAATCGCTTTCTAAAACAAGAAATTATAGGATAAAAGGGAGTTGCGATCAAGAGGATATTTTCTCCTATCGGGCTTCGAGAGGGGAGCCTGCCTGTTTATAGGCGTCGAACCGGAGCGAGGAAAGATTTTTTTTCACAAGATTGGTCATGTCTTCAAATTCATAAATGATTTTGAAGGGCCCTTCGATCAAGAGGGGAGTGGGGCAGAGGTTGAAGGCGGCTTTAGCCTGGTTGAGGTTCGCTTTCGCTTTCGTGATGACGATGAGCTCGCTCGTCAAGTCATCTGCCGCCGCGTGGGGAAGAAAGCTCGTTTCGGGCGATTTCCAGAGCAGTTCGTCCACAAACTGTTGAGAACGAGCGTCTTCCACAAAGATTAAAAGGGGTTCTTTTTTGACAAAATGAGTTTTGGCTGTTTCGATGATTCGTTGGAGCTTGGCTCCATTGTCCTTCACCTGGTAGAAAATAACGCGGGGGGGATTAGAGTCGTTCATCGATTTTTTTAACTTTTGATTCAGGGAGGATCATACCGCAGGAGACGAGGAATTTCACCGCCTCTTCGTTGCTCATATCGACCCCCTCTACATCTTCGGTGGGGATGAGGAAGAAAAAACCGGAGATGGGATGGGGGGCGGTGGGGCAAAAGATTCCAGTGAGGGGGAGAGGGACCTTCTCCTGGCATTCTTTTGCGACTTTCCCCGCTTCAAATCCGATCGCATAGGTGGGTTTTCCTGGAAAGGGGATCCGGACGGGTCGTTTAAAAGCTTTTTTTCCATCGGCTGAAAAGAGGGCCGAAATTACATCCTTCGTCACTCGGTAGACTGTTTTGATCAGGGGGATTTTGTAGAGCAGTTCGTTTGCTGCATTCATGACGGAGCGGACTAAAAAAAGTTGAACGAGAAAGCCGAGGATCAGGATGAAAAGGAGTAGGAAGATCAACGAAAGGACTCGAGACAGGAAGATCGCCACATCATGGGGAATATTCAAAGGGATCCATTCAATGAGAGGAGTCACCATGTTGAGGAACGGCTCTGTGAAAAAATCAAAGAGGACGGTGAGAACCATCAGCGTCAATGCGACGGGGAGGAGAATGACAACCCCTGTGAGAAGGTGTTTTTTCATGAGTTAGCCTCTCCCGGTTGAATCACTCCGCATGAAACGACATACTTGATCGCCTCTTCGGGCCTCATATGGAGATGGATGAGTTCAGACGGGTCGCACATCACCATGTAGCCTGTGGCTGGATTTGGAGTGGTGGGGATGAAAACAGAGACTTGGTTCAGTTGAGGGCCGGAAGAGCTGGGCGGCGCATCGCGGGAGATGAGGCCGATGCAGTAGCTCCCTTTGTAGGGGAAAGGGAGGAGAACCACTTGTTGAAAGGCTTTCTGCTGATCGCTGAAAAGGGAGACGACGATCTCTTTGGCTGTTTTATAGATCTTGTTCACAAGGGGGATTTTAAAAAGGATTGCGTCGCCAATGCGGATCATTTGATGAAAGAAAAACTTCCGGGC
Source organism: uncultured bacterium (assembly GCA_964540255.1). Classification (GTDB taxonomy): domain Bacteria; phylum Chlamydiota; class Chlamydiia; order Chlamydiales; family SM23-39; genus REEB52. The sequence goes on along the minus strand of CAZIML010000099.1, from coordinate 5,143 downwards.
GACAAATCCGAGAAACCAGAGGAATAAAAAGAGGAAGATCAAGATAAATAGTTGGCTGAGGGCATGGATCGCTTTCGGCGAATCGATGGGCAAATGGCTCGTTGCGAGGGTAGTGATCCCGATGAAGGGCTTGGTCAAAACGTTGATCATGAAATGGACCAGCCAAAGAGTAACCGAGAAGGGGATGAGGGTGATGAGTCCAGTGATAAAGTATTTTTTCATCGTTTCTTTTTCGCCGAAGTGGAAGGTTGAGGGACGAGCGACCATTCCGATTGGAGAAGGATATAGTTGATATTCTCCAAACGGACATAGATCGATTGGCCGCCGGTGAATGTTTTTCCGGTTCTGGAGCCTCGCATCGTCATCTGTGTTGGATTGTATTCAAAGTAGTCATTTCCCAATTTGGAAATGTGGACATTTCCTTCGAGATCAAACATCGGCACCTCGAAAAAGAGGGCAAATGGCTTCACCCGAGTGATCACTGCGGGATAGACTTTCGTTGGATCCTCTGCGAAGTAGGTCCCCGCAAGACGAAGTTTTTTCAACAGAACGACCGAGCTCTCGGCGCGGAACGAGACTCGCTCTTTCGCTGAGCAGGCGGCAGCAATCGCATCGATATCGGTCCCTTCCGGCAGTTCATCGAAGAGAAGCCTTTGGATGATCAGGTCGGTGTAGCGCCGAATCGGGCTTGTGAAATGGCAATAATGTTCGAGGGCAAGACCATAGTGGCCCAAATTTTCCGACGAATAGGCGGCCAAGCGCATGCTCCGGATGAAGCTGACCGAAAGTTGAGGGAGAAGAGGGGAGTCTTTCGCCTCGACAAACATTTTTTGGATGTCTAAGTGAGAGGGATTCGCGGGAAGATGAAAGCCGAGGGTTCTTGCAAAAGCGTAGAAATCTTGGAGCGATTCAGGGGCTGGCTGCTCATGGATCCGGTAGATCAAACTTTTCCCTTGCTCTGCGAGATGTTTCGCTGCAATCTCATTCGCTTTCAACATAAATTCTTCGATCATCTGGTGAGTGATGTCATATTCGACCCGTTCGATTTTCGTGGGAACTCCCTTTTCATCGACAAGGATCACATCATCTGGCATTGAAAAGTCGATGCTTCCCCGAGCAAACCGCTTTTTCTTCAAAATATGGCAAAGCTCCACCATCCGATTCAAGAGAGCTGCATGGGGGCTTTTTTTCTTTTTCTCAATCACCGCCAGCGCTTCTTTATAGGTGAACCGTTTTTGGCTTTTGATCGCCGTTCTTGCGATATGGTAATTGATCATCTCTCCATCGGGAGTGAATTCGGCGAAAATCGATTGAGTGAGGCGGATCACCTTCGGTTTTAAACTGCAAAGCTCGTTCGAAAGCTCTTCGGGAAGCATCGGAACGCACATTCCGGGAAAGTAGGTGGAGTTGCACCGGAGAAAAGCTTCTCGGTCGAGATGAGTGCCCGGCTTCACATAGTGGCTCACATCGGCGATGTGGACCCCTAAGATAAAGTGGCCATTTTCATCTTTAGTTAAAGAGATCGCATCATCATAATCTTTGGCCGTATCTGGGTCGATGGTGACGATTTCCCATTCGGTGATGTCGCGCCGATTTTGGACGCTCGCCCGTTTTCCATAGGCTTTCGCCTCGGCGATCGCCTCTTTGGTGAAGCCATCGGGGAGTTCGAACTCTTCGATCGCCGCCTTGATGTCGACCGAAGGGTCGGTGATATGGCCGATATAGCGGTCCATCTCAGCCTCTACGATATCTGCCTCGCCTCGCCAATCGATCACTTTGCCAATGATCCGGTCCCCCTCTTTCAGAGGAGTTTTTGATTTGACTTTGATCGGTTTATCGACTCCTAAAAGAGGGGAGTATCCGACGTAGTGAGAGCGGGTTTTTTGGATGATGATGCAAGCGAGGTGGGTGCGGCTCCGTTTGAGGATCGCGATGACCACTCCCTCAGGCCCTTTGGCTGAAACCACTGGATTCACTTCTACTTCAACAGTATCGCCGTCGACTGCATCCATCACAGAGTGTTTGGGGATGAAAATATCGGGTCCCTCTTCCCGTCGAACGAAGCCAAATCCCTTCGGGTGGACGCTGATCGGCCCCACCACAAGGGTGGAGGAGGAGGGGAGAGTGTATTTATTTCTCTGAATGGCAAGCTCCCCTTTTTCGACCAGTTGATCGAGGATTTCTTTAAAAAGGGGTTGGTGGACTTCGGCGATGTCGAGTTGCCGAGTGAGTTCAACAAGCGTTGATGGCTGGTACCGTTTTCCACGGATAAATTGGGTGAGAGTTCTCTCGAGATTAGAGGCTACTTTAGGCCGCTTTGAGCCCCCTCTACGTTTCTTAAAGGTCATACCTTCATGATAAAAGAGGCGTTGATATGGTACAAGAGATTTGTTCAACATCGTGAGATGAAAAATTTGACAAGATAGGTGGAAATTATTTACTATCGACTCTTTTAACAACAGAGGTATTGAGTGAATAAGTGGTTGCTCCTTTCATTGTCGATGTTTTCTCTTTCTGGTTTTGCGAATGAGTTAGTTTCATGCCCTCCAAAAGCTGCATGCGAGCCATGCAAACCGGTCACTTGCAAAAATCTTTGCGTTCCGATCACTGTCTGCGACAAGTGGGACAACCAAGGGTGGAATCTTGGAGTTCGTGGCGATGTGCTTTACATGAACTACAATTCTCCTGTTTTGACCTATGCTTCGCAAAGATCGGTTCAGGGTACGGTTCTTAACAGCGACATTCTTCCTGTCAAAGGAAAGATGAGCCTTGGCTGCAACCTCGCCTTCAATTACACGATGGAAGAGCAGCCCGGCTATTCATTTGAGTTTAGCTGGTACTATATGAACGCAAAGTTTAGCGATTCTCAATCGGGCACCGTTTTGCTCGCCCACAGCGTTTCTCTGAATGAGGCTCGTCCTGGGAGTGTTTCAGTAGACGCCCATTTGAAAATCAATCTATTCGACCTGATGATCCAAAAAAACTTTGGAGTCGGCGGCTGGTTTACCGTGATGCCATCTGTCGGTCTTGTCGGGGGCTATATTGACTCAGTATCCAAAGGAAATACTGCCTCAACATCAGGCTCATTCTTTGCAGGCACGCCAGCCTCTACGGTTACAAGCGCCGATCTCGACCAATTTGCCAATTATGAGGGAATTGGATTGAAGATGGGAGGCCGTTCTACCTTTAAAATGTGGGGAGGACTTCGCCTCACTGCCGATCTCTTTTACAGCGTGATGTATGGATACACAAAAAACAGCTTGGAGTTTTCTCAAGCTCCCGGCCTTTATGCGGCTGCCTATTCAGCGACTTTATCTGATTATGACCACCACCATGGAGTCGCCTTCTTTGATTCGATGCTAGGTTTGGCATGGGAATGTCGTTTCTGCAACGACTCGAAGTATCTTGACATCCATGCAGGTTGGAGATTCCAATCGTACGATGCAGGCTGGATGGAGTTTGAAGCTGAGTTCAACGATGCAGTCCAAGCATTGCCTCTTCATGGGCAAGGGCTGCAAGCGGGAGCTACCTTTAAGTTCTAATCTACCATGCTGCGGGAGCCATTGGGGTGAGGCTTTTGCCCCTCTGCCTCCCGATTTGCATCGCACGCTCAACCTCGATCCGGGCGAGTTTCCTTTGATACTCTCTTTCGCTTCCGAATGTATGAATGTGGATCTTTCCCCCACGGTCATGAGTGATGTAGGTTTGGGGCCATCGGTTTGGTGAGCGAATGGCGTGAGCCATCCCAGTGATCACTTTTTTAGATTTGATCTCGAGAGAACCCATTCGCTGCAACTCTTCCAAAACGGGAATTAAATCGCCCCTTCTCAAACCGGCCCGATCGATCGCTTCTAAAATCAGGTTCAGCATGGAACCGATCCGCTGAGCCACCATCTCTTGGATCTCGGTCAAACACTCTTTGATTCCTGGATCTTGAATCTCCTCTGGACCTGCCGCCGCCGCCGCTTGAGGAACTCTCAGATTGCAGAAAAGGCCCCATTTCCGCTCAATCGGGAGAAATGAACGATCTCCTTTGGAGAGATGAACAATCGTGAGTCCCGTTCGTGCAATAACTCCTTTGCATCGATCGTAAAAAGCATTCAATGAGTCGGAACCTCCGTTCCAAACACACTGCCCTTCCTCCTCAAGAAGGAGAGAGACATTCCTTTGAACTGCCGAAAGAGAAAGTGTTGTCATGGCTCTATTTTCCCATTTTCAATGTGGATCACATGCCCTTTGGGATCGATGAGCTGCGGCGTTGTAATAAAAACTTGGCCCAATGTGCCGAGGGCTGTTTTCAAGAGCTCTTGCCTTGTTTCATCGAGATGAAGACCCAGATCATCAATCCCCATGAGAGCGGGCGCTCCGATCCGCTTTGAGAGGCGCTCCCATTCGGCGAGGCGAAGAGCAGCGATCGCGGTTTTTTTTTGTCCTTCGCTTGCAAAAAGACGGGAAGGTTTTTGGTCGATCAGCAGGGAGAGATCGTCTCGATGAGGGCCGTGGAGAGTGAGTCCCAATTCCATTTCCCTCGGTCGGCTTTTTTTGAGCTGCTCCAAATAACTTTTATTTTGCGAGTGGTGGAAATGAAGCTCATGTTTCTCATTTTTTGTTGTGAGCCTTTGGCTTTGAGCGTTGAGCGGTTCTTTGAGCTCATCGATCATTTGCCCTCGCGCCTTGACGATATAACCTGCGGACTGAGCCATTTCGATCTCCCAACAATCGAGACTCTCCGGCTGCCGGCTTCGCAAGAGGCAATTGCGCTGCTTCATCGCCCGCCAAAAGCGGGTGAGATGATGGACGTAAAGGGGGTCGCTTTGGGCGAGATGGAGATTGAGGAAGCGGCGCCTTTCATTCGGCGATCCAGCGATCAATTCAATGTCGTAGGGAGTGTAGAGGACGGCGGGCAGAATCCCCAGAAGGGGATGAAAAGACGAATAGACGTTTGCACCCATCTGCAGCTTTCGATTCTGTCCATCGAAGGAGAGCTGGATCGTTTGAACCACGTTGTCTTTGAATATTTCGGCCTCGATGAAAAAAAAGGACTCACCAGAGCGGATCAATTCGCCCAAATGTTGAGTGCGAAAGGAGCGGCCCGTCGCGACGAGGTAGACCGGCTTGTCGCGGGCGTCGGCCTCGGGAATGA
>CAZIML010000098.1:0-6931 GCA_964540255.1 uncultured bacterium | reverse complement strand
TTCATGATCTTATTCCGTTGTTCTGGAGTGAGATCGGACGAAGGGCGGGCTCTTGTCTCATCCCTCATCTTGATCTTGGCTTTCTTTTTCTTTTGCCGCTCAGTCTCAGGCCAGGTGGGGAGTTCGGGCAAAAGTTCTTCCGCAACCTCTTGATGCATAGAGCGGATGATGCGTCGATTCAACTTTTTGATATGATGGGGTAGATCTTTCATGTTTCACCTGAACTTAATATTAATATTTTTTCATATTAATATCACTTAATTTCATAAGTTGGTGGCTTATTGATGTCTAGGATGAGCTTCTGAGCTTGCAGCCGCGGGGCTCACATCAACGCCTGCAAAGAAGGGGTGTTGAAGCATCTCTTGCGCGGTGATCCGATCCATCCATTTGAACGTTTGTCCTAAGAGATTGAGTAATTGAAGGAACTTGGGAGTGAGAAAATCGGGATTCGTAAAGTCGAATGCTTGGGTCCAGTTTTTTATGTGTTTTCTGGGGGGTTTAAGAGAGTCCCCATCATAAAAATGAGGGTGGCTCTCTTTAGTGATCATTAGAGGAGGACACCCAAACCGTTCCTTAAATGCATAGAATCGATCGATTTCTACTTGAATCGCCTCTTTTGGATCCCTTGAATCATTGACAGGGATTAGAGGGGCTCCAGTGGCCAGTTCAAAGAGAAGAGAGCCAAACGCCCAGACATCGGCACTGAGGCTTAACTGTTTAAAAAACGAAACTTCATAGGAGCGGTAGTTCGAATGGTAAGCTCGTTGCTCGATTGTGGCATTTCCAATTTCCCTTGCATGGCCATAATCGATCCAACACCCCTCGATCGTACAGTTGTCAGGTTTAATATCAAAGTGGCCAATCCCTTTCTGATGCATAAAGGCAAGAGACTCTGCCAGCTTTTTTCCGATTTGTTGAATGAAATCGATATTGCAAACGACTCGATTTGGATTTTGCCGATTCAGACAAGCTTCCTGAAGATCGCATCCTACATGCTCGATCTCCATCGCAGCTCTTTGTCCATCCTCGCAAACGAATTTGTAAATTTTCGGAATTCCCGGCCCTCCTTGCAACTTCTGTAAGATCCGGTGTTCGTGAAGGGCGCAGTCCAAAGAAACGGGAGCCTTATTTGGCAGTTTGGGTGGGCTTGTAATCACGACGAGTATATTCGGCTCATTTCCCTTATGGACTCTTTTATTGGTTCCGTGTAAAAACCCCCCGTCGGGGCCGCGAAGGGGAGATCCCATGAAGATCGCGCTTGCAATTGTTGCAACTTGCGACTCTTGAGCTTTTCGCTTTTTGGGCTCAGTTTTGGGCTCAGGTGGTTGAAATTTTGCTATGAGAGAAGGAACGGGAGCTACCATTATATTACCATTTTTTTATGTTGTTGATCTGAAAAAGAGGGCCCGCGTGAAAGGGGCGGAGTAATATGCTCTTGATTCATCGGTTTTTTCTTTTTGAAGAAGGGGTGTTTCAGGGCGTCGCTTGCTGAAATCCGCGCTCCTTTGTCAACCAAAAGCATTTTGCTCAAAAGGTCCCTGAACAGTTCCCCTTTTCCAAAATAGGCATCGGGCCTTATCGAAGCGAGTTCATAAACCCACGGTTCCATGGGTACAGAGAAGAGAGGTGCCTGGCCGGTAACGAACTCGGTAAAGGGAATATTCAATCTCCGATCCATGACGGCTGCATAACGGGTCTTTTTTTCAGCATCAGTTGCCCCCTTTCGAACCTCCATAAAAATTAGCTGCCGATGAGTCGCTAGTTCATATAATAGACACCCAAGGGCCCACAGATCGCTTTTCAGAGTTGTTCCCCATTTGAACATAGTTTCTGGGGGTCGGTATGAGAGAGAATACAGAGTCTGATAATCTTGAGTCGCTCCGATCTGTGTCGATAGCCCAAAATCAAAAAGTCCATCTTCGCTGCAATTTTCAGGCTTAACATCGCCATGGAGAATTCTTAAACTGTGCATACAGGCGAGCGCTTCCAGCAGCTTCTTTGCTATCTGCCGAATGGTTTTCAGCGATGCATTGACTCCAGGCGCGATGAACTTCTCATTTAAATTTTGTCCCATGTTATTCATCACAAGGGCAAATTTTCGATCGGGGATAAAAAAACACTCTCTCAGTCGAGGGATGTTGGGAGCGTTTCTTAGTGCTACAAGCGTTCCAAATTCGACGTTTGCCGTCCAGGCATGTTTTCCGACGAGTGCAATCAGTCGAGGGTCTCTGACTGCATGGGCGGTCTTATGCCCCCCGCTCATTTCCGCTTCCTTTTTAATTCCATATTTATGGGTTAAAACCCTGTAATTCGTATCGTGAATCCTTACCGTGACCTTTTTGAGAAGAGATTGGGAGCCTCTATTCCCTTCCGGGATAGCCTTTCTCAACAACTGTTCTGGAGAAAATTGCCTCTCCTCTGGCTTCACGGCAGCTCTTTTGTTAGCTGACTCCAAGCGCGAGGGGTCCAGCTGTGGGGCTCTTCTCTTTAAAGGATTTGCTTGGATTGCCATTTCTTATCTCTATAAATGCACGATTATAATCGTTATTAAATATATTAATTTGTAATTATACACGATTTGCTATTGTTATGTAAATCTGAAAAACTGTATTTATTCTATTTCAGAAGACTGGAAAGCCTCAATAACGGCTTTTACTGGGATGAACCTTTTCCAATGGGTATCGCGGAGGCGGACTCCTTTCCAATTGGGAACCCATCGGGGAGGGGTCAAAATGGCTCCTTTCAGCCATCCGGGGCGCCAGTGGCGCATATGTTTCTCCTGCCGGCCGATGATGACGTGGGGGATTTTCAAAAGAGAGGCGATATGCCCGGGTCCTGAATCGTTCCCGATGAAGAATCCCGACTCATAGATGAAGGAAGCGAGCTCTTCTAGGGAGGGAAATGGGGATAGGATTTGGGGCTGATACCCCCGCTCTTCAAGCCATCTCGCTACTTTCATGAATTTGGGGAGGGGCCAATTGCGAATAGGATTTCCGCTCGTTGTGTGGATGGCGACCCTTCGGGGGTACTTTTTATAAACGAGCTCGGGGGGAGGGGTGAATCCATTGGCGGAGTTTGCTTTAAGGCCAAATAATTGATCGAGCGAGGCAATGACGTTTTCGACCATTGTTTGGTTCAGGTTGGAAACAAAGTCAAACCCTTTTCGGATCGGTGGATGTTTGTTGGCACTGTAGCTTCCATAGAAGGTGTAGATCGTTTTGGGGAGCTTTTGGATGGCTACTGATTTGGGGCCGTTGTCGTGCTGCAGGTAGATTGCATCGCAATCGTTCCAATCGACCGATGGAGCCGTTTTTGAGTTTTTGAGCCATCTGCCGAAATCGTGGGGAGTCACAAGAGTTGCATCGAACCCTGCCAAAGCAAGATGGTGGGCCGCGATCTGAAGGATCGCCGCATCGCCCACGCCAGGAGAACAAACCACCGCAATTTTCGTCATGACTCTCTATGAGTAAACTGGTGATTATCACCTATGCCCGATTTCAGTTGCAAGAACTGGTGCCAAATTCTAGGGCGATTGCATGAGCAATTGCTTGCAAAGAAAAATGAGCAAGGATCGCCATGAAGCATGGCGGCAGGATCACTGCGAAACGCAGTGGCAGGATCAAGAAAATTTCTTTTTTCTATCCTGTCGGCGTCTCGCCGATCCTGCCCGCTCGCTTCGAGCGGATCCTTGCTCTTTTCCCCATCCTTCTTTATGGACAAGACTTGTCAAGAGATTTTTCTTGCAATCGCCCTGTGCCAAATTCTAGATTCTATAGATTATTATTTGACATTTGGTTAGCATCAATTCATAGGGACTTATGGTTAAGAAAATGGTCAAGTATACTATCTCTTCTATCAAGAAGAAAGTGGTTCCTGTTTTAAAAAGGCATGCTGTAAAGCGGGCTTCAATTTTTGGTTCATTTGCGAGAGGAACAGCGACCTCGAGAAGCGATGTAGATTTCTTGATTGAATATAGGGGGAAAAATAAAACACTTTTTGATCTTATAGATTTGAAGTCAGAATTGGAGCAGATTTTAGACCGCGATGTTGATTTAGTTACCTATAGTTCGATCTATTCGAAAATCCGAAAACAGATCCTTTCTGAGCAAGTGGTGATTTTGTGAAAAAAGATCCTACAGTATTTCTTTCGCATATTCTCGATTCGATTCAGATTATTGAGAAGTATGCAAAAAATATGAGTGAGGCTGCCTTTCATAAAAATCTTTCTGCACAGGATTCAATTATTCGCCGTTTAGAAATTATTGGGGAAGCAGTCAAAAACCTGCCAGCGTCGTTTAAAGTGAAACATGGAGAAGTTCCTTGGAAACAGATGGCTGGCATGAGAGATGTGCTGATTCATGAATACTTTAGTGTTGATTTGTCACTGACTTGGAGAGTAGTTAAAATCGAGCTTCCATCTATTAAAAGTAAATTATCTAATATTTTAGCGTCTGAATCTAGTCATAGTATTTAGTCTGGAAGAGGATCGTTTTTCCTGATAGAGGGGGTAAATCGATCCGGAAAGAGGCCGACTCAAGAGGTTTTTTTTCCGCAAGACCGCTTATCAAGTCGATCGCGGTCGTTCCTCGAAGAGAGGGAATTGCAATCGTTTCTTGGACGGGGGATCGACTGAAATTGACGGCGAGAAGTTGGAGCATTCCTGATTTGCGCAGCCGGTGGAGAAGGAGAAGCGCGCCTCGGTGGTTTGTCTCTAAGATGGCCACGAGCTCCCCACTCTCAATCTCATATTCTTTCCGCACTGAAAGAATTTTTCGAAGCTGCATCGCAAACGATTTGGGATTTGTGAGTTGCCCCGGAAGGGAAGGATAGAGCGTATTCTCATTCGGCCTCATCAAATCGATCGTTTGATGTTGGATCGTCCCGAGAAGATCGGAGGCCGAAAATGAAAAAACTCCCGGCTGCATCGCGTAAAAATGGGAGAGGAGAAGATGCGCTTGGGTAATCAATGAGCGGTTTGCTTCAAAATCTTTGATTCCCAGTGCGTTCATGCAAAGAGCAGGCCAGGTCGCATTACAGGTCTCGCCGATGGAGGCCGCATCTTCTTTCAGAAGCCGCATCCGAAGAGCTTCCCCTGTGAGCACTTCTTCGTAGTAGGTATATTGTTTCTTTGGATGGAGGAGAAATTCAGACCAGTCGCAGGTGAATGCATCGAACGGCTGAAGCGAATGGACGAGCCGTTTTGTTTCAATTCCTTCCTGAAGAAAGAGGCGGTAGATGAGCTTCAAGGCTTCAGCATCTTCGGCGATCATCGCATGGAGAAGGGCTCTTTGGGTGAGAGTATCGTTCATCAGATCGGAGGAGCTTTTCTTCAACTCATCGAGCCCTCCGCGCCCTTCCAAAACCGAATAGCTCCCCAGTTTGCGGGTCCAAAGAGCGAGGGTCTCATTGGCACTCTCTCGGATCGCTCCATCGAGGAGGATCACTTTTTGTCCCAGGTTAAAAACCGAATCGAGAATATCGGCCGCTGCTATTCGAGAGGCGGCAAAGGAAGGGTTGAGCCAATCGATGACTGGATCCACCTCGTTTTGCATCAGGTAGATCCACCGGCGTGTTTTTCCATCAGCGCCGAGGATAGGGGGGGTGGCATTCCAGCGGCTTTTTTTTACGTAAGGGGCAAACTGCTCTGGAACATACCCCTTTTTTTGAAGCTCTTGGAGCGATAGCCAAGGGACATTTGCGGCAAATTGAGTGGAAGCCATTGAGGGAAGCAGTTTCCAATCGGGCGGTTCCACTTCGATTAAGTGATAAAGGCCCGGATAGTCGCCCACATTCTTGAGAGCGAGCCAAAAATCGGCGACAAGTCCAGTGGTGGGCCCGATCGACTCCCCAATCAAAATGGCCCTTTTTCGTCGGATTTGCAAGGCGAGTTCTTCCCAACCGTTTCCCCAGCGAGGATCCAGGGCGATTCCGGTCCTCAATTGCCCCCCTTTTTTAAGCCCCTTGAGATAAACTCCTTCGACCCCGATTTGGGCAAGATCCTCCCACAAAAGATCTTGATTGAGGGTTTGAAAGGCGGGAGCTGGAAGAGCGGCGAGATCTAGAGTGAACCAGATCGAGGCGGTGTCGAGGGCGCTTTGGGGCTGAGGAGAGAGAAGGGGAGGAGGGGCCTTAGCCACTTCGAGGGTGTACTTTTTGTTGATCCGATCAGCTTCGGAAAGGAGCGACTCAGAGATCGGAGAGGATTGCGCAAGAAGAGCCAGAGGGAGGAGAGCTATGATCATAACTCAAAGATTGCGCGATCCAAAGAAAGTTGCAAGAAAAATTCTTATCAAGGGATGAGAGAAAAGCCGCGATCATTTTCTGTCCGTTTTCCGAATCAGAGATCGCGGCATTTTGTGAAGATTCTGACGGGTCGATTAGGCGATTTCTTCTTCTTTCGCGTTGCCCATCACCGCTTCAGTCATGAGGACTACCCCTGCCATCGAGACTGCATGGCTGAGGCTGCTCTTCACTACTTTAGAAGGGTCGATCACTCCGGCTTTGAGGAGATCTTCGACTCGTTCAGTGATCGCGTTGAACCCAAAGCCGCCCCCTTTCAGGAGCACTTCAGCGAGGATGGTCGAGCTGTCGAATCCAGTGTTCGCAACGATCTGCTTGAATGGAGCTTCGCATCCTTTGAGAAGGATTTGAGCCCCCACCTCTTCCTCTTTCGAGAGGTTGAGATTTTTAGCCGATCTGCTCGCTCTCAATAGGGCCACGCCGCCGCCAGGGACGATTCCCTCCTCAAGGGCCGAACGGGTCGAGTTGAGCGAATCCTCATACATCTGCTTTTTCTTTTTCATCTCAGATTCGGTCGGAGCGCCCACTTTAATGACCGCAACGCCCCCCTGAAGCTTCGCTTTTCTCTCTTCGAGTTTTTCTTGGTCGTACTTCGAGGTTGTTTTAGCCATTTCCGCATCGATCTGGGCAA
>CAZIML010000097.1:0-6944 GCA_964540255.1 uncultured bacterium | reverse complement strand
GATGAACATCATCGGTCTTGCAATCGCTTCGTGCCGTCTTTTGAGAAGGTAGTAGGCAGCGACGCTGATGACAAAAAATGCGCCGGTGAGCCAACAGCCGAGAATGACGTGGGAAAGGCGATCGAGAGTCGAAGGATTGAACACCATTTCCCAAAACTGGGTCACCTCAGCGCGGGGCCCGAGGGGGGTTTCTACGACATGAAATCCAGCGGGAGTTTGCATCCAGGAGTTGGCCACCACAATCCAAAGGGCGCTGAAGTGAGCTCCAAGACAGACGCAAATCGTTGAGAAGTAGTGGAGTTTCGGCCCTACCCGATCCCATCCGAAGAGGAGAATTCCTAAAAACCCCGATTCAAGGAAAAAGGCAAAAATCCCCTCGGATGCGAGAGCGCTTCCAAAAACGTCCCCGACAAAACGGGAGTAGCGGGCCCAATTGGTTCCGAAGGCAAACGTCTGTACAAGGCCGGTCGCAACTCCTAAAGCAAACGTGAGAGCGAAGATCTTGATCCAAAACTGGGTCATCTCTTTGTAGCGGATATCCTTCGTCTTCAAATAGAGCCCTTCCATCACCACCAACATGAGGCCAAGACCGATGCTGATCGGGGGGTAAAGATAGTGGAAGCAGGTGTTGAGAGCAAATTGAATCCGAGAAAGAAATAAGACGTCCATAGAAAATCCAGTTCAATAAAAGGGTGATCATAGTATAGAGAAATTAATGTGTAAAAGAATTTTTTTTCTCCTATGCGTGGCACCTCTATTTTCGGAGCTGCCTTTGAGGGAGCTTACCCTGTCAGACGCCGAAGAGATCGCTCTTGAATACAACAAGAGCCTTCTCATCGCGAAAGAAGGGACGACCCAGGCAAAAGAGAGAAGATCTCAGGCCGTTTCCCGCTGGTTTCCCGCGATCGATTATAGGGCTGAGTATCGAGACATCAGCAAAAAAGAGTTCTTTTTCAATGTTTTTGCCCTCACCCCTCAATTTCTCAACAACCAAGGCTATAGCAGCATCCTGCAGCTCAATCAGCCGATCTTTTCGACCGACCTTCTCTTCAATTACAAGTCGAAAAACTTAGAGGAGCAGGTCTATTCTTTCAGCCAGGCGAATACAAAAAACGAGCTTCTTCTCGCGGTGCGCGACCGCTACTATGAAGTTCTTCTCTATGAAAAAGCGCTCGATATTGAAAGGGAAAATATCGACTACCTCTCCTACGCGCTCGAACAAGAGCAAGGAAAGCTCGAGGCGGGAAGCTCCACTCCGTTTGAGGTAAACCAGAGCAAAGTTTCGGTCGCAAACGCCATTTCAACTTACTATGCGACCCTAAAAAAACTCAAAACGGCTCGCAATGGCCTCATTCTCACTCTCGGGATCGACCCCCTCCTCGAGCCTGAAATCCGCCTCAAAGAGCGGTGCATGCCGATCCATTCAATTCCGGAACTTGCTCTGAAACTCCAAGAGCTCGACCAAACATACCATTACCGAAGCGATACCTTCCCGACGACGCTCGACTTCAGCCGCCATATAGAAAAACTCGAAAATGCCCGAAAATTAACCCTTTTCACCCCGCAGGAAGTGAAGGAATATCTCGATCTTGCCCTCTCGCTCCGCCCCGATCTCCAAGCCCGAAGACTGCAAATCGGCGTGGCCGAACAAGAAGTCAATTCAAAACTGGGAACGTATCTTCCAGAAGTCACAGGCTATCTCCGCTATTCCTACAATGACAATGAATTGGGACCCGTTCCGTTCGGCCAGCAAGACTACCATCTTTGCGGCGGAGTGGTCCTCACTTGGAACATCTTCGACAGTCTTTTGCGGGAGCATAAGGTGAGAGAGGCGAGATCGGTCCGCTCCTCAGCGCGGATCGGCTATGAAAAAGAGTGGCAGCGGATCGAAGTGGAAATCAGGAACGGCCTCTACCAGCTCGAGGAGGCAATGCTCACCTATCTCTCTGCCACTCAGGCAGTATACGTCGCTGAGCAGGCGCGGGAACAGGCGCAGGACAAACTCCGCTTCGGCCGGATCGCGCCGCTCGAGTATCGCGATTCGGTCAACCAGCTCGCCCAAGCGCGCAACCAACAAAACCAAGCGAGCTATGATCTTCTTGCGGCATATTACGAAGTGCGCTATGCAACAGGTATTGACGTTAAATAACCCGAGGTACTCTATGTTGAAACGAATTTTACTCATCGCTCTTCTCCTTTCGCTCGGTTCATGCAACAATCCTGAGAAAGCGAACGAAGACTTCGGCCCCTATCCGACGAATGCGGAAGCGAACAAAGACCGCTAATTTTTCTTGCTATCAACTCTTCTAAACCTTACAATTTGCGCGAGGCGTACCGGATTTGTAGTCGCCCTAATCGGTAAAAATCTTGCAAAGATTGTTAAGGTTTCTGTAAAAGAAGACGAAATGAACTTCCTCCACTCGATCACTCCCTTTGTAGAAGTGGCAATCATCGCAGTGATGCTCAATTATATTTTATCTTTTTTTTGGAACACAAAGTCGATGGATCTCGTCCTCGGGATCCTCGCCTTCCTCCTGATCCTGGCTACCTCAAGCTGGCTCAATCTCCCTGTCCTCCACAAATTGATGGTTCTGATCGGAAATGTGGCGGTGATTGCGATCATCATCATCTTTCAGCCCGAACTACGAGTCGCCCTCTCCAAACTGAGTTTAAAGAGCCGCAGATACAGGGAAGTGACCGAGTTTGACAAGTTTCTCGATCAGCTCGCCGGATCGGTCTATCGAATGTCTGAAAAACGGGTCGGAGCGCTCATCGCTTTGGAGAATGAAGATTCCCTCGAAGAATATGCGCAAAAAGCGGTGATGCTCAACGGGGAATTTTCCCCTGAACTGCTCGAGACGATCTTTGCGACCAATACCCCCCTCCATGATGGTGCAGTCATCTTGAGAGATAAAGCGGTTCTCGCAGCGGCTGTGATTTTACCTCTTGCAGAAGATTCGTCCCAACTTGCAAAATCGATGGGGACAAGACATAGAGCAGGTCTTGGCTTGAGCCATATGACCGATGCGCTCGTCATCGTCGTCTCCGAAGAGACGGGAAAAGTGTCGATTGCAAGGGAGGGAATCATGACCCGCGGCGTCAAAATCGATCGATTCAAGGGGATCATCCGAAGCATTTTCAATCCCCCTCCTAAAATGACCGAAGAAAAATTCAGTTTTTGGGAGTGGCTGAAAACATGAGAACTTTACTGATCCGGTTATTCATAGAAAATTGGCAGCGGAAGCTCATCTCGCTCATTTTAGCGATGGTGATCTGGATGGTCGTGAGCCATTCGATGACAGCGACCAAAGTGATCCCCAATATTCCCGTCCGGGTGACGAATCTCCCTTCCGACAAGACAATCGAAGGGATGCAGGTGAACGGGATTTTGAATAAACGGGTCTCCCTCTCTTTGATCGGCCATAAAAATGCGCTAGACGAACTTTCATCGAGAGATCTTGAAGTCGTGATCGACGCAAAAGATAAAAGCCATGAATGGATTGCGACGATCGGCCACAAAAACTTAGTGAGCCTCAATCCCGACTTTGATCCGGCCAAGATGATCTCCAAAGTGATTCCGGTTGAGATGATCGTTCGGCAAAGCAAGCTCGTCACTGAAAAGATCCCCATCGTCGTCACCCACCCGGTTGGGGAGGCGCCGAAAGGGTACCAGTTTCTAGGAGTCTGGCCCTATCAGCTCTACATCACCGTCACGGGCCCCGAAGAGGCGGTGAAACGGATCAAAGGGCGGGGGCTTAAACTCACTTTCAACCTCAACGAGATCACCCAAGAGCAGCTCGACGCCCTCCAACCTTCAGGCAAAGGGGACAAAAATGATGAGGTGAGCTTTTTTGTTCCTGATTCTTGGAAAAAGGTCTCTCTCCCAAATCTCGCTGAAGGGCCGATAGAGATCGATGACTCGCAAGCCAAAGCGCTCCGGATCGATTTTTCAAGACAAGATCTTCTTCCGATTGGCTTTTCGATCCCAGTCACCGTTTTTTTCCCCCCCAAATACAGTCAAACATTGAACCCTGAAACTTATTCGCTCCTCACAAACGACTTTATAGCGAAGAAAAATGGGATCAAACTCTTCAACGCCCCTCTCTATGCTCAAGGGGTGAGCCGCCTCTTTCTCGATACAGTGAAGGATATGATCGAAGTGGTGATCGTCGCTGCCCCCAAATCAGAAAGAGAGGCGCTCCTCTGGAACGCCCAATTCATGTACCCCCACGATCTGGAAGATCGGTACATAGCGAAGGTGATGTCAGAATCGAATGACGAAGTCTTCGATGTGCAGCCCCACCTTCTTGAAGATTATTTGCGCAACCGCTTCCGCAGCTACATGAACCGCTTCCGGCTCTATACGCCCAATCACAATAAGCTCTCTTTAAAGATTGAATTGCAGGCGAATGGAATTTCGGTCACTCCGCAAAACTATCCATGATCCCCCTCAAAAAGCATGTTGTCCTTCTCAAATCGCGCGCCGGGAATCACGGCGGGCTTGAAAAACATGCCTCGCTGATTGCGAAAGCGTTCATCGAAAGAGGGGCCCGCGTCTCGATTCTCACAACGGGAGAGGCGCTCCAATCTGAAATCCCGATCTACTCGACAAAGACAGTCCCCTGGCCCGCCTTCATCCGGATGGAGCAATTCGATCGGTTCGTCAATCGGTGGCTCAAAGAAAACAAACCCGACCTCGTTTTTGGAATGGATCGAAACCGCCATCCGACCCATATTCGGGCAGGAAACGGGGTCCACGCAGCCTATCTCAAAAGCCGCGTTTTGACAGAAGGGTGGAGAAAAGCCCTATCTTGCCATTTCAACCCGCTCCATCGAAAGATTCTCCAACTTGAAAAAGAGGCTCTTGAGAGTCCTGAACTGCAAAAATTATTCACCAACTCTTACATGGTGCGCGATCAAGTGCTCGAACACTATCGAGTCGAGAAGTCGAAAATCCAGGTAATCCATAATGGAGTGGAATGGAAAGAGATGGAAAAAGATTTTGCTGATTGGGAAACGATGAAGTTGGAGGGACTCAAAAAGTTCCACCTCAGCCCTGACCATTTTCAACTCCTGTTCATCGGAAACGGGTACCTTCGAAAAGGGCTTGAACAGCTTCTCATCGCCCTCTCACGCCTTTCAAGGCGCGATTTTCACCTCTCGGTCATTGGAAAAGACAATCAAATCGACTTTTTCCGAGGCCGCACCGTTCAACTCGGCCTCGAGAAAAACGTCCATTTTTTCGGCCCCAGTCAAGAAATCCGCCTCTTTTATCAGCTTGCAGACGCCCTCGTGATCCCCTCATTTTACGATCCATTCGCAAATGTCACTGTAGAAGCCCTCGCGATGGGCCTCACAGTCATCTCCTCTAAAAACAATGGAGGGCATGAAATCTTAACCTCTGAAAATGGCTCTTTGATCGAGAGTCTGCAAAACATCGATTCGATCACCGCTGCGCTCAACGAAACGATGGAGCGCCCTAAAACAAAAGAGCGCTCCCTCCAGATCCGCAAAAGCGTAGAATATCTCGACTTTTCGAATCAGATGGCCCTTTTAATGGACGCATGCTGTGGATAAGGAAAAGTGGCTCTACTACCTGATTCGAACCCTCACCTTTCCCTTCAGCCTCCTCCCCTATTCATGGATCCATCGGATGGGAAAAGGGCTCGGCTCAGCTGCCTTTTACCTGATGCGCGAATATCGAAAACGGGCCCTCAGCAATCTCGCTCTTGCCAATGATCTTGCCCTCACCCCCTCGGAGCTCATCCACTACGCAAAAAAATCGTTTCAAAACCTGGCGATCAATTGCCTCGAATACCCTCGCCTTTCTAGAGAAACCGACTTTTCCCGCGTCATCCATTGTGAAAATCCAGAAATTGCTGAAGCGATCTATGCCCAAGGACATGGGGTGATTTTTTTCTGCGGCCACCAATCGAATTGGGAAGTCCTTTTTCTTGACGGAACCACTCGGATGCATGGGATTGCGATTGGAAAATCGATCAAAAATAAACGGCTCTATAACTGGATCCTCTCCATTCGAGAGAAGAACGGAGGGAAAATCGTCCCTCCCAGAAATGCGGTGAAAGAGGGGCTTCGCGCTCTCAAAAAAGGGCACTTCATTGGCATTGTGGGCGATCAAGGGATGCCCGACAGCGGCTATTCGTTCCCCTTTCTAGGGCGGCGCGCCTGGACCTCGACCGCTCCAGCGCTTCTCGCCTACAAAACCAACTCCCCCATCATCTTCGCCGCCACTCGCCGGACTCGAGGAGGCTATCGGATCCGCTATCATGAACCCATTTGGCCTGACCTGACCCAGCCGGTAGAGCACGAGGTGGTTCGAATGATGGATCAGACCCTCACCCTCCTCCAAGAAAGCATCAAACTCTCCCCCGGCGAATGGCTTTGGCAGCACAATCGATGGAAGCAGTAAAACACCCACAATCTCTACAAGCGGTTTCGGCAAGATTGCATCTGCATCATCCTTCCCGAAAAAAATTTCGACTCCCTCCTCCCCCATCTCCCGACTCTCAAACTCATCTATCCCCTCGTCTTCCTCTTTCTCCTCGTTCCAGAAAAATATCGAACGGCCCCCCTCATTGAAGCAGACGAGACGATCTACTACAAAACCCTGGATCAAACCCTCCTGAACGATCTTCGGTTCAAGCTCATTTTCAATTTCACCGATTATCAACCGATCCACGCCCACTATGAAAAGTTGAGCGCATTTGAAGTACTCAATCTCGAGACCCTAAAAAAACTGGCTGAGCAGCACCTTCAGCCTCATCATACACTTTCAGACATCTTCAAAAGGGCCCTCTGCCGGCCCGGCTCATTATGGCAAAGAGAGGAACATGCCCGCTGAACGCTTTTACATCGACGCTGAACTCAAAGGAACGCTCACCCTCACCGGAACCGAGCAGCACCACCTCGCTCACGTCATGCGA
>CAZIML010000096.1:0-6967 GCA_964540255.1 uncultured bacterium | reverse complement strand
ATCATTTTCAATGAAACAGCGAGCAATTCCTTGTGCAATCATCGAACCCTTTTTCGCAAGCGGTCCGCTCCAGCCCATGAATTTGAGGAGGCGCAAAATTTGATAAGGCTTTAATTTTCCATCGAATGAAAAAGGCATTTTTAAGATTTTTTCAGGAGATTTATGAGCGATCTCCTCAATCTCCATTCCCCCTTCGGGCGATGCGATCAAAAGAGGAGTCGCCCGATCCCGATCGATCAATGCTCCAATATAATATTCCTTCACAATCTCCACCGGTTTGGTGACCAGAACCACCTTTGCGACCACTCCCTCGGGGCCTGTTTGCTGATTGACCATTTTCATTCCGATCAGCTCTTTTGCGATTTTGGGAATATCCTCTCGCTTCTTAGCAAATTTGACTCCCCCCGCCTTTCCCCGTCCCCCCGCGTGGACTTGAATTTTCAACACCGCCTCATTCAATTGGAGATCCTCTGCGAGACGGCGCGCCTCTTCAACAGATGAAGCGACCCCGAATTCAGGAATGGGAATTGCATATTTCATCAAAATTTTTTTCGCTTGATATTCGTGGAGATTCATAGAGAGATTTGCTCCTCTTTTGAACTCCTTATCCCCTAGCTTCCCTTTTCTGTTCAATACTTCTTTTCATGAATAAGGAAATTGTGTTAGCCTGTTCGTCTTGCTTATTTGGATTTTATGCGCAGCCTAAATCCCTGGCCCATCTTTCCTTCAAACCTCGATCCTCCGATCGCCCGTTCCCTGAGCATTCAGTTTATTTTGCAAGGGTTGATGGACTCGTTTGACCTTCTCAATCATTTGAAAGAAGTCACCCCGAGACAGCTCCAGCCGGCCAAATTCAAAGAGCAAACGAGCCTCATCTCCAAAGAGCTCGAGAAGTTCCTCCTTTTTTCTCTGGAAAACCCCTTTTCTCAAAAAGGGAGCGTTTTGGACAAACTTTGCTTTTATTGTGAAATCTTGCTACAAGCGTCTCATGTGAGCGAGAATGAGATCCCAGTGATTTTAGAAGAGATGAGAAATTCGATATTGAGAGTGAAGGCCCAGATCATTACCTGTAAGAAGGGGCCCCTTACCCTCGATCCCCTGGTCCATCTCTACCATTCTCTTCACGAGGCGTTGCGCCGCTTTTTTTCCGCTCTTTGCCCTTATCTCAAGGAAGCTCGCTCAGATGAAAATGTCCTTATTTTTCTCATAGAGCACAAAGAACGGCTCAACGCTTCTCTTGGATTGCGCCGGATTGAAGAGCTTCTTCAAAGTTTCTTCCCATCGGGCCACGCACAACTGCGCGCTGCGATCTACGAAGGATACACAAGACGAGGCTTTACCACCTTTCTCTCCTCTGTAGAACCGCTCATCGACGCGATCGAATGGGAGACTCCATGCCAATCGACAGCCACACGCTAAACCAGCTCATCGAAGCCCTCAAGGAACACCCCGACGCGGTTTTTGCGACTCCCGAAGATGCGAACTATTTTAGGAACGCAAAACGGAAAATGCAAAATGCAAAACCGAAGGAAGAGGTAAGTGAGAACGCAGAACGCAGAACGCTGAAGGCTGAAGTGAAGAAGGAGGAGGCGAGCGGGAACGCAAAATGCAAAATGCAAAATGCAAAACCGAAGGAAGAAGAGGCGAAGGCGGCTCTCAAAGAGGAGCCTGTCCGGGTGCGGGTCGATTTGTCGAGCGTGAGAGCCGTTTTGGCATCTGTCGCCCCAGAACTTGCCATTTTAGAGGAAATTCCAAGCGATGGAATGGCGAGGAAAATCTCCGAGAGATGGAAAACGAAGAATCAAACAGCGCCGATTTCAGTCCTCTCTTACCAAGAGCCGGCGGGACAGAGGGAGCTCCTCGAAGGAGTCGCTACCGCTTTGGATGTCTGCTTTGGTCCTGCACGCCTCGTAAATGCCGAAGCCATTGAAAAAGAGAAGCAGTGGGAGATGTTTTTAGGGGTTGAAGGGCTCAAAATGATCGTCGTCTGCGACTATAGTTTGTGGCAGCTCGGGGGGTTGATGAAATTTTATCGAGAAACCCCTGCCCAAGGAGTCCGGATGCTCGGAAATGTGCCGATCTTTTTGCTTCCTGACTTATCTCTTTATCTGAAAGATCCCCTCTTAAAACGCTCCCTCTGGAAGGCCTTGTGTCAAAAGTTTTCGTAGAAGTTCTTTTAGATCAAAATTTAAGCAAACCGCTCGATTATGCAGTCCCCGATGAAATGTGGGGGCGCATTGAAGTGGGGATGCGCGTCGAAGTTCCGTTAAAAAATGGGCTAAAGAAAGGGACTATTTCAAAGATTAAGCAAGAAAGTCTTTGGGAGGGAGTGAAAGCCATTTGCCGGCTGATCTCTTCCGAGGGGGAATTATCGGAGCCACTTTGGAAGCTTGCTGGATGGATGGAGCGCTATTATTGCGCACCGATGCAAAGAGTATTGAAATGTTTCATCCCGGTCAACGTTAGAAAGGAAGTGAAGGAAAAAAAACGGATCCTATTGACGATTGAGAAGAAGCATGACGAGTGCATCAAAGCGATCGAAGAGTTTCGGTTGAAATTCCCCAAACAGGGAGAGGTGCTCGAAGAGGTGCTGAGAGCCCCGAAAGGGATCTACTTGAGCGATCTCAAAGGATCTAAGAGCGCGGTCGGCAGTTTGATCAAGAAAGGATGGATCAAAGGAGCGGGGGTTACGAGCGATGAGCAGATCCTTTTAGAAGAGGAGTTTTTTCCGACCCGCCCTAAAGCGCTGAATGAGGAGCAGAAGAGATGCTTTCAGGCGATTGAAGGGTCGATTGGGACTGGGAAATTTGCTGCCCATTTGATTTATGGAGTGACTGGAAGCGGGAAGACTGAAGTGTACATGCAGGCGATTCAGGCAGCGCTTGATCGGGGGCAATCGGCGATCATGCTCGTCCCTGAGATCTCGCTCACCTCTCAAACGATCGAGCGATTCAAAGCGCGCTTTAGAGAAAAAATCGCCATCCTCCACCATCGGAGAAGTTTAGGCGAGAGGAGCACTGCCTGGGAAGACTTACGGCGGGGCGACGCGAAGCTTGTGATTGGAGCGAGATCGGCCCTCTTTTCTCCCGCTCAAAACCTCGGCCTGATCATCGTCGATGAAGAGCATGACAGCTCGTATAAACAGAGCGACGAAAGCCCCTCTTATCATGGGAGAGACACCGCTGTGATGAGAGCCCATTTTGAAAAATGTGTCATCCTTTTGGGAAGCGCCACCCCGTCGATCGAGTCTCGATTCAATGTCGAATTGGGGAAATATCAATTGCACGAACTCATGGGAAGAGCCACCTCGGCAGCCCTGCCGAAAGTGAAGATCGTCGATATGAAAAGGGCCTATGAACTTGCAGGCGGATTCACCCACTTTTGCGAAGAGCTTTTGGAAGGGATGAAAAAGAGACTCAAAGAGGGGGAACAAACTCTTTTGTTTCTCAACCGGCGCGGCTATCACCGGATGCAACTCTGTTCTTCTTGCAGACATGTGATCAAATGCCCCCATTGTGATTTATCCCTCACGTTTCACAAAGAAGCGGCCCATCTCCAGTGCCATTTATGCGATTATAAGCAAATGGCCCCTCGGGAATGCCCTCAATGCCGTAGCCAAGAGACGCTTCAGTTTAAGGGATTTGGAACGGAGCATGTGGAGAGGAGCTTGCATGCGATGTTTCCTGAAATCCGGACTCTCCGGATGGATCGGGACACTACTTCTGGCAAACACAGCCATGAAGAGCTATTCAAACAGTTTCGCGCCCATAAGGCCGATGTATTGATCGGGACCCAAATGGTTGCGAAGGGATTCCACTTCCCCTCGGTTACCTTAGTCGGAGTTTTGAACGCTGATGCAACTCTCAACATCCCCGACTTCAGAGCCTCGGAGCAAGTCTTTCAACTCCTCACCCAGGTTGCGGGAAGATCGGGAAGAGCCGAACTTCCGGGAGAAGTGATCATCCAAACTTTCCTCCCCGACCACCCCGTTCTCCACATGGCGGCAGCCCAAGATTACAGCGCCTTTTACAAAGGGGAGATCGAAGAGAGGAAAATGTTCCGCTATCCCCCCTTTTGCCATCTGATCAAGCTCCTCTTTACCGACCCTGACCTAGAGACCGCGCGCGCCAAAGCGGAGGCGGCCTATCGAACCCTCAAAGAGCGGCTCCCCCCTCCCACCGAGCTCCTTCCGGTCCTCCCCTCAGGACATGGAAAAGTCAAAGATCTCTACCGGTTCCAATTTCTCATCAAGACCGAAAAGATCGGCCAAATCATCGATCATTTGAGAGACATCTCCGCCAAAATCGACGTCGACCCCATCTCCACCTACTTTTAAATTGATAAGTGTTTAAAAATAAACTGTTTAAGTTCATATCACCAAGACTTTCCTTGACAATAGTATCATATTATGATATCATCAAAGCATGAGAAAAAAGCACGAGGCTACCTTACAAGCTATTTTCCACATTCCGGTGCTTTCAAGTGTGAAATGGAGCGATGTGGAGGCCCTATTTATCAGCTTAGGGGCCCAGGTAGCCGAGGGAAGTGGTTCAAGAATTAAAGTATATTTGAATCAACGTGTAGGTATGTTTCATAGACCTCACCCCCGAAAAGAGACAGATAAAGGCGCATTGATTTCAGTGAGAAGATTTCTTGAAGAAGCGGGAGTAAAACCATGAAGTACAAAGGATATCACGGACAGGTCAAATACGATGAAGAGGCTAAGCTTTTTCATGGTGAAGTGATTGGGCTCAGGGATGTGATTACGTTTCAGGGAACTTCGGTAGAAGAAATTGAACAAGCTTTTAAGGACTCGGTCAATGAATATCTCGACTATTGCAAGGAGTTAAAAAGGGAGCCCGAGAGGCCCTTTTCCGGTAAGTTGCTGTTACGTCTTCCACCTGACATTCACGAAAGAGTGGCTCTAGAAGCTGAACGGGGCGGCTTAAGCCTAAATACTTGGATCAAACAAGGGCTAGAGCGACTCATCAGAGAAGATACTAAGAAAAAGCACAAAAAACGATAGGCAACTCTCAAAACTCCCCAAAATTGAGATTGTTAAATATTTCACTACTGTGCCAGAACCGCCCTCCACAAAAAAAAGGAGCTTAGAAACTATGGCAGCAGCAGCAATCAATACCACCCCATGCACCACCACCATCTCTTCCTGGCAAAAGTCTCTCATGAGCGCTTGCCAAGCAAACATCCCCGATTGGATTCAAACCAGTAAGAAAATCAGCAGGCTCCTACAAGAAAGCAGACCCATTTTTCACAACTCTTGCCAGCCAGAGGAACTTAAGGCAAAGCTCCAAGGCCTCGTCGCTCAAATGTACATTTTAGAGCAGGAGGTAAAGATCGCTCAACAGTTTGACCATCGCTTTGCCGAACATTTAGACAGTGAAAAAGCAACCATAGTTAACCCTGACCTTTCTGCTGATGAAGCTTTTATGTCAATGGGAGGCCGTAAATACCGAACTTGGTGGAAGGAACTGAACCAATGTACAGACCTTAATCTGGCGATCGCAAGAAAAATACCCCAGCTCATGGAAAAAAGATCACGAAACCTTGGGAAGAGCTGAGCACAGAACTCGAGGCGGCTCTTGCAAAAACAGAAAAATCGGTCGGCTTATCTGCTATTTGGGGATATTTACCCAAGCGATTGGGAGGAGGCTGGCCCTATAGAGACGCAGCGTTTGAGGAATATAAAAAACAACATGCTGCAGAGATCCCATCAATCCGTCCCCGCCCTTTCGAGCATGTCGTCCCGACTGAGCCATCCAATCCCCCCACCTCAGAAGAAACTCAAAAAGCCCTCAGGGAAGCAGTTAGAGAAGTGAGTGTGTTTATGCTCAACGGATTTAATGAAATGGAAGGACTATGAGTTCTTTAGGGCGGAAGTATACTCACCCGGCAAACGGGTGAGCGAAGCAAAGAAAAATTGAACGGGGATTGCACCCATTCTCCGCTTGGAGGAGCATTTTGGAACAGTTTGCTCCAAGCGCGATCCCGGCCGTTCGCGGCCGAGTTAGCCGAGCTGTCTAACTGATTTTGCGGCAAGGCACTTGCCGCCCCTTGGCTGAAGAGAATCCCTTCCCTCAGGCCTTCCCTCAGAAAGGGGTTCTTCAATGCCCGGTTCGTCGTTTGCCATTGAAACCTTTATTGAGTCTTTGGTATC
This sequence comes from uncultured bacterium, assembly GCA_964540255.1. Classification (GTDB taxonomy): domain Bacteria; phylum Chlamydiota; class Chlamydiia; order Chlamydiales; family SM23-39; genus REEB52. The sequence continues at coordinate 792 of CAZIML010000096.1, read as the reverse complement.
CTAGGGGGCTAAAACCTTGTGAGACCCTATGCATTTTCCAACTCCCGCCTACCATAACCACGAAGAGTTCCAAAACAGAAGCCGCAAACTCTCTGAAATCAGAGCCTTAGGAATCGATCCCTACCCCCCTAAGTATGTTCACACCCAGAAAGCGGCTCAAATTCTGCTCGACTCTGAGGGGAAGGATGTGCCTCACCACGATGACGCAGCAGCAGGGCGGACGCAGCATGTTTTCGTCTCAGGACGCCTTGTCCTCTTCCGTGCCATGGGGAAAAATGCCTTTGCCCACATTCAAGATGAGACGGGGCGGATCCAGATCATGTTCAACCGCGACTTGACTCATGTGAAGGGTCTTCATCCAACCGAAGAGGTGACTCCAATCAAATTCATCGAGAAGAAGCTCGATTTGGGAGACATCATTGGAATCGAGGGGCATCTTTTCAAAACGCAAAAGGGAGAACTGACGATTTTTGCGAAAACGGTCACCCTCTTGTGCAAATCGCTCCTCCCGCTCCCTGATAAACACAGCGGCCTTGCCGACAAAGGGGTCCGCTATCGGAAGCGATGGCTCGACCTGATCACCCACCCAGAATCGCTCGAAAGGTTCCGCAACCGCTCCCGCATCCTCCTCTCGATCCGCAACTATCTTGAAGAGCGGGAATTTGAAGAGGTGGAGACGCCAGTGCTTCAAAATACCTATGGGGGCGCTCAGGCCCGTCCGTTCACGACTCATCTTCACGCGCTCCATCAAGACATGTTCCTCCGCATCTCTCTTGAAATTCCGTTGAAGGA
>CAZIML010000095.1:0-6992 GCA_964540255.1 uncultured bacterium | reverse complement strand
CCCTCACTGAAGCTCGCTTGGATGCGGCGCGGATGGGAGCCGCTCTTCTTCAACTCCATCGAGAGCGCTATACGCTTCTCCATCCATCCACTCATCGGTCCTCATCACCGGCTGCAGATCCAATCACAACTCACGATCGAAGACAGGGCAAAGTGGAGCTATTGAAAAGAGAATTGTCAGAGGTGCAGGTCGAACTGGAGCGCGCTTTATCTGCCAAGGAGGATGCCGCCACTCAATTCGCAGATGCCCAAGCAGCTCGGAAGGAAGCGAAAGGGGACAGGAAAACAAGACTCAACCAGAAATTGACTCAATTGCAGCGCCTATGCAGCTCAACTAGGGATAAATACGATCAACTGGTAAAAAAAATGAGAGGAGTTGCCGAGCAATTGGGTGAGGCCAGTTTCAAGCTGAGCGAAGCGAAACAGGCTTTGGATCAAATAGATGGACCACCCCGGACTCTTGCGGAAATCGATGAAGAAATCTCAACGGTTACAGAAAATTTGGCCATCACCTCAACGGCCGTGGACCGGTACATTCGGAACTTCGTTTGGCAACATGTTCCTGATCCGCACAGAGAGGATGCGACTCGGTATTTCATTAAGCTGAGCCTTCCCTCGATCTAAAAAATAAGAAGCCCCCTCGGGGCACTTCTTTTTGAGCCACTTATGGAAATCATGAGTGGCGCTTTCCCACTCTTGCTCCAGAAGTTTTGAATCTTTCAACTCCTTGTAGTAGAGCCTTCCTGGGTCGAGATGAAAAATATGCCCATCGACGTACCCCCAGTTATCCATCACATTCCGATCCCCGTCGCCGATCTGCTTTGAAATCCGAAGAGAGACAGCCTCAACAAAAGAGTCGATCACCTTCAAAATCCCTTCAATCCCCCGAGTCTCTAAGATTTCTTCCAGGGCCTCACGAAAAGGAACCCCCTTTCGCTGGAGAACAAAAGGAATAGAGTTCAGGTCGATTGGATACTCTCCCGACGCTCGATCGACCAGCAAAACAGTTGGCAGCGTCATAGAGGGGGATAAGTGGAGATAAAGAATCTCCTCTCCGAGCTCCTGAAAAGCAATCGGATAGCTGTTTTCGTAGTAAAATCGGCGAGTAGCTCTCTTGACCTTCTCTTTTTTCCCTACCAAAAAGCCATACCATGGAATCTCTAAGTATTTTTGGTTGAAAAACTTCAACACATACTTTCGATCTTCGCTTTCAAAGACAAACGCCTGCCTCCCCTTGGCCAAATAGGTAAATCTCTGTCCTAAAATCTGCACCGCTTCCCGATTCGGCTCGATCGAGGGACCATTTAGTAGAGCTCCTTGGATCAAGGAGGGAGAAAAACCGTCGGTTCTAACATGGGCGATCCAGCAAAGAGCTCCGATGAAAAGAAATGGGACCGCCCATCGTTTCATAACGAAGACTCCACCTGTTTTTCTAGATAGGAGACCCACTCAGGGGCCCGCTCAGAGAGCCACGCCTCCAACTGGGAGGTATAACGCCTCACTTCCCCTTCAATCTCAAGTCCGGAAACAAGTCGATAGTTCCCAAAGTCAAACTCGACGGCTCTCTCTCCCACAAAACCAAAGTTCGTCCCAAGGCTCCGATCGGTATTCAACACTCCTTTCCTTGCCCGAGACACGACTAAATCGACAAACCGGTCGATCTGCCGTTTCATTTCCCCTTCGTTCGATAACGCCCGATCGAGCCGATCAAAAAACGGCTCCCCTTTTTTCTGAATCGCAAAACGGCTCTGATCGAGCCGAATCCGAACCGTTCTTCCAATCGGATCGGAACACTTCAGGATCGGCAGCCCGAGATTTGTCTGATTGAGATGGATATAAAGAAGAGCTGTCTCCTCCTGCAAATGATCATGAGCGATTTTGCAAGCGTTGAAAAGGGTTTCGACTTTTTCATAGTTGACTGGATGGTCATATCGGAATAGTTTGATCACAAATTGCCGATCTTCACTTTCAAACACATAGCATTGAGCCCCTTTGGATAAATAAGTGAATGGTTGTTCCAGTAACGAGCGAAGAGTTGGGTCGAGAGGCATTTCCCACTCGGGACGATTCGGAAAATGGAGCTCCATTTTTCCGATTTTAAATCCTCTCGTCGCTCGCTTCGCTGCCGAGGGAAGAGAAAGAAGAAAAGAAACGAATAAAAGAAAAAAAACGAAACGTCCCATTGGAAACGATGATACGAAGCATGAAAATTTCTGGCAGTAAAAAATTGATCAAGATATATTTAGGTAAAAATTGTGAGGGTTTATGGCTCGAAAACCGTTGGTCTATTTTTTCATTCTCTTTTCCCTACTCGCCTCTCCGGCCTGCGGGTCGATTTTCAAAAAACCCCCCGGAAAACCGACGGAGCTTACCTATGACCAACTCGAATGCACCGATCAGGACAAAGCGATCATTCGGGAGATCATCACGACGATTGCCGATAGCAGCAAACTCAACCTCCTCTTCAAGCAAAATTATCTGAGAGAGCTCGGCGCCCAAATCAACCATGTTCACGGCCTCAAATTTTTGGGGACCATTTTCGCCGATGATGAATTGAAAGTAGCGATGAAGTCGGTCTGGATCGACTATTTTAAGCGGAATGGTTTTTTAGACGGTCTTGCCCCCTCCCTCACAAGAGAATCAGAAAAGGGGAAGCTGAACCAATATATCAATGATTTTGCCGTTCACGTGAACCAAAAAGCCGAGACCCTCCGCCCCTACTTTGATACAAGAGACTGGGAAGGATTAGTTCAGCAGCTCACCTATGGAGATTAGTTCCGACTTCGAACTTTCTTTTGAAGAGCCCCTCCCCGCTGAACCTGAAACATCAGAGCTGATTGGGAGGGTTCTTCTCGCTGCCTCGACTTCCCTTGCGGCTGGGGCCTTTGTACCAGTTCTATTCAAGAAAAAGAGAACCTACACCTTCGTCCCGCCGAGCGGGGTAGCGCCCCGCCGCCACTCATCATTGAAGAAAGCCCTCAGCCCGTTCCTCCCTCAGCGAGGGCCCCCTCTCAAGCAGCCATTGTAGAAGGTCAACAAGCCGCTCTTCCCCCAGCGGGCATCACTCCCCTCATCCTAGCCACTAAAGGGGAAACAGAAACAGCTACCTACATCTTCAATGCACTCGCCGATTGGAGCTTCGTAGCACAAGGTTTGAACGCAGTTGATTTAGAGAGTAAGGGTGAAACAATCAAAAATCTCCATCCATTTGCTTTTCTCATGGCCCTTCCCAAAAAATCGATGAAAAAGTTTCTCGGAAGCAAATGGAATTCCATACAAATCCAACGAACAGCGGAACGACTCGGAAAATCAATGCTTCGTCAGGCCAAGGTGGGCAACCTGACCCCTCACATTCCCTTCTTTGCGAATCAAATGGGGAAAGATGAAAGAACGATCCGCACCCTCATCCAAACCCAAAAGTGGCCCGAACTGCTTCATTACTTATTTGGTACCTAGCGTGTGCGTGGGCAAGGCAGCGATCGGGCGTGACGATCTTTGCCCCGCAGAGTTTTTGCAAGTAGACGGCGCTTGCAGATTCCCAACCTGAAATCCCCTTCAAGAGATCCTGCCCCTTTTTCGCCTCAGAATGAATCCAAATTTCTCCGGTGCTCACACACATGAGCTCCATCGCCGTCTGTCCGCCGGAACGGGTGCAAGTGATGTCGCTCCGGTAGAATAAAGGGGCGATCGAATGCTCTGTTTGAAACGAGAATGGAATGACCGAGAAATTTTTGGGGAAATCATCGATGCTTTCAACGAAGTCAGCGACTTTCCGAAATAAGGTAGCTTCCCCCTCCACATGATCGGCGCAAAAGACAAAAAGATCGGTTTTCACATTTGGATAAGCCCTCGCAATTTGGACGAGTTCCTTTACATATTGAAGAGTGGCCTCTTTAGCCGGCTGAGAGCCCAAGAGGACTGTGATCATTTTATCATCGGGCTCGATGGTGAAATGAACCTCCTCTTCTTTCACGCTGTATGGAATCGGCCCCCTCTTGAAGCATTTCTTCATCAACGAAAGCTCTTCTTTATTTTTGTAATGGATCTGGATCTCCATCGGCAGAAGAGTTTTCTCTTTCCCCTTATATTGCCGAAACGCCTGCCGAACGTAAACCTCTTCAAAGTTGATCTCTTCAACCTTAAGACCACAAGTTTTGCGCCAAAATTGCTCTGCTGTTTCCCCATCATCCAAGAGAGGTTGGATCGTCGTTAGTTTGAGGAGTTTTCGGCTCCTTTTCGAGAGCTTTCTGATCGGACGGAAAAAATGGGTCGCCTTTTTGGTCGGAAGATCGACCAACACTTTTTCAAGGCGGACGTTCTTCCCTCTTCTTTTATTGTAGATCCTCAATGCTCTGATGATCGCAGAAGTTCCGATTGGCTGAGTATCGATCACATGGTCGATCTCCTCGCTGAATGCAATCTTCAGCGTTTGGATGAAGACAGGAATGTGGAGAAAATAATCGATAAAAAACTGTCCATATACACAAAGCATCTGAGCGGGGATATTCCCCTTGATCTGCGCTTGATTCCAAAAATTGATAAAGTAATTCCCAATCGGGCTCCAAACCCAATCTTTCAATAGATCGCGCCGGATGACGATGAGATCGGGATTTTTCGCAACCGCTTCTTGGTGTTTGGCGTTTGCTGTTTGGATGAGTCCCCCTCCGCCACTGGATGTGATGATCAGGAGTTTTTTCGGCTGTATTTCAGTTTTTCGAGTTGTCGGCATTCCAATTTCTCTTAAGTCAGGTTCATCAAATTTTAAAAGGGGGACTCGTTCAATTACGCACCAATGACACCGCTCATTACTAAAAATGAAAGGAGTTTGCATCCAGTGTTAATAAAAAAGAGCTTCAGCGGCTTTTCGCACCAAATGTAGCCTGAAATCTGAGTCGTAGCTACAAATCCGAGCCAAAGGCAAAAGCCGACAAACATTCCATCGGTCACTGTAGTCACTTGGAGATAGGCTTCAAAAAACCCTAAAAAGTAGGCGATCACAAGGGAGACGATGAAGGCGTAGATCATATTTGCGATCTTTCCCTTTTCCTCTTTCACCTTTCTCAGTTTCATCCAAGTAGGGCCAAAGAGCCACTTTGAATACCAGAAAAACCCAATCACCATATTCAACACAGCTGCGACTAAAACAGTGAGTAAATCGATTTGAACGTTATCCATTTATTTCTCCTTTTTTGAAGATTTTGCTCCAAAAAAAACTCTAGCATGCCAAACAATTTTTCTGGTGTCAAATTTTTATCTGAGGGTATACTCAAGTGAGTCCAAAAGTTGGTTTTTTGCAGCGTCGATCAGCCACTGAATTCAAGTCCTCCTGCATCGCTAAACTTTGTAAGTTTAGCTGCTTCGGAGCCGCTATCGCTGACCCGAATTCAGGGCGCCTCCTTGCCAAACACCCAACTTTTGAACTCACTTGAGTATATGGTGATCTCGATGCGCAAAGAAATCATAGCAGGCCTTTCCACCTTTTTCACCGCCGCCTATCTCCTTCTTCTTTATCCGAAAATCTTATCCGAAGGGGGGATCGACTTTGATGCAGCGCTCACTGCGACCATCCTCACAATCGCCGCCTCCACCACTTTTCTCGCCCTTTACGCCCACTTCCCCGCTCTCCTCGCTCCCGGACTCAGCGTGGGCCCTTTTCTCATCTATTCGATCATTCAAAAAGAAGGAGCCTCTTGGCAGACAGCCCTAGGTCTTGTCTTCTGGGCCGGCTTTGTCATTTTTCTCCTCAGCCTTTTCAAAGTGAGGCAAAAAATCCTCCGCCATCTCCCCCATTCCATTCGATCGGCGGCCATCAGCGGAATCGGTCTCTTTTTGATTTTAGTCGGCCTTAAAAACCTCTCTTTGCCCCTCCTCTCGATCCCCAACTCGATCGCAGCCTTTGGACTTTTCCTCTTTTTTCTTCTCCACAAACTTCGGATCACAGCCTCATTTCTCATCACAATCATCGCCTGCTGGATCGTCTCAGTTCCTTTCGGGTATGTTTCTTGGAGCGGACTTGCCGCACTTCCTCATTCCCTCTCCCCGACATTCCTTCAGCTCAATCTCCTCACCTCTCTCGATTTCGAATGGCTGGGTCCTCTCCTCTCAGTGATCCTCATCTCTCTTTTCGATACTAGCGCCTCGATCACTGCTCTTGCAAAACTTGCCCATAAAACATCCCCCGACGGCGCCATAAAAAAAATCGACCAAATCGTCATTCCCGATGGAGTTGGGAGTATGTTCGGGGCCCTCCTTGGGACAGGGACCCTCGCCTTCACTCTTGAATCATCCTCGGGCATCAAGGCGGGAGGCAGAACGGGAACGACCGCTCTCGTCGCCGCCTTTTGCACCCTTCTCGTCCTTTTTTTCTACCCCCTCATTTCATCTCTTCCCCTCTTTGCGGTCACTCCCATCCTCATCGCGATCGGCCTTTTTATGACTCAGGAAGTCCGCTCGATTCAATGGAAAGATCCCGCGCAATCGATCCCTTCCCTCGTGATTCTCCTCACGATCCCCTTCACCTTCAGTATCTATCTTGGATTTGCCTATGGATTTCTCTCCTACACTCTGATTAAAGGGCTCAAAGGAGAAATGAATGAAATACACCCCATTTGCTGGGCTCTTGCCCTCATCTTTGCCGCCCACCTCTCATGGGCTTTTGCGACGCACCACTTTTAAATGCAAAACGCTAAACGCAAAACGCAAAACGGAAAAGAATCAGGTCATTGAAGAACCTCTTACTGGAGGATTGGCCAGGTTGTGCAAGAAACACGATTTTTATCCTGCATATCCTGCCGACCTTCGTCGATCCTATTTATCCTGCCCTTACCTATGTACAAAGAGGGTCAAGGCATTCTTCATGCAATTGCTCTGGAGTAAGGGGCCGGATGGCCCCTTTATATTGACTAGGATTTTAGGAAGGCTTTTTTGATTTTGATCGGCTCCACGGGACGATCGCCTGGAGCTGTGGGAGAATTCTCAATTTTTTTCACAATA
>CAZIML010000094.1:6784-7010 GCA_964540255.1 uncultured bacterium | reverse complement strand
AATTTTGAGCGAAATGAAATCGTCTAAAATCCCCAATTGAAGTTGCCGCCGATATAGGGGGCTCCTTCAACATAGGTGTAGAGGGCGTTATGCCCGTGCCTTGATTTCACGTAAAGGTCCCCTCCAAAATTGTAGCCGGCGAAAAGCTCTGCTTCGAGGCGGAGGAACTTTTCATAGTGGAGGTTGATCTCCGCTCCCATGGAGGAATAGCTGAAGACGGAGCGGG
>CAZIML010000094.1:0-6774 GCA_964540255.1 uncultured bacterium | reverse complement strand
TGCGGCTCCTCAGAGCCTGTTCTAAAGCGCTCCTTCAAGGGACGTCCTCTGAGAGAGAGGCGCCACTCTTTGTTGAGAGAGTATTCGATCGAATAATTGATCGGGAAAACGGCTTGAAAGAGCCACTTTTTGTTGGGGGCGTAGTCGAAGCCAATGACCGGGTAGATTTCTTGCCCTTCAAATCCAGTGTAGCCAAAAGCTCCCACATGGTAATGCCACTTTCGGTGGATCTCATGGGTTCCCCAGAGGAGAGCTGAGAAGAGGCCGTAGGTTCTCGGCTGGCGGAAGTGTTCTACATCGATATTGTAGTCGGCTCGAGCGATCCAGCGCCATTTTTCCACCGCAATCGACATGAAGGTGAGGGCGAATTGAATGTAGTTATAGCGGGTTTGGTTGAATTTCGGGTTTTCATCCCAATCGAGGGAAAAACTATTCCACTCAACGCGGGGAAAGAAATAGGAGGTTCTGCTGATCGGAAGGAGCATATAGAGAAAGGCGTTCTCTTTATTGAACGACATTTTTCCAAAGTCAGACCCATTTTTGTGCTCAACATCGGCGTTCCCAATGGCAATCGCTGTCGCGCCTCCATGAATGGGATGGAAATCCCATAGAGAAGGGGTTTTTTCCTCCGCTGGTTCATCGGCTGCAAGACCTAAGGCCAAAAATAGAAAAAAACACCTCTTCATGGATGACTCCCTAACATCCGACCATATTCGATTTCTTTTTCTTTTGCATCCAATTTTTTCACGAGGGTGTAGGCGTTTCCCCCTTCGGTCACTTTAGTGACGAGGAAGTGGTCGATCGCGCATTTGGCCACTTGAACAAAGTGAGTGACGCAGATCACTTGCCGTTTTTGAGCGAGCTTGACGAGTTTTTGCCCGAGAATCGAGGCTGTCTGCCCTCCGACATTACTGTCGATTTCATCAAAAACGAGAGTGGAGTCTCCGTCGGCCAGGATCGTTTTGATCGCTAAAAGAAGGCGGGAGAGCTCTCCGCCGCTGGCACATTGTTCAAGGGGGATCGGCGCTAGGCCAGGGTTGGCTGAAAAGAGAAAGGCCACTTCTGCTGCATTGACTTCGATTTCGAATTTTGCATGGGGGATGTTGAGGCTTTTTAATTCTCCAAGCACTTGCGCGCTAAATCTAGGGGCGGCTTCCTTTCTTTTTTTGAGGATTGTTTCAAAAAGGGCCCTATTTTTTTCCTCCAATTCAACAATCGAAGTTCGAAGCTGCCCGATTTGATCGTCGAGGGTGGCGAGTCGATCGATGGTGGCTTGGAGTTTTTCTTTTTCAGCTTGAATATTAGGTCCAAACCGTCGTTTGAGAGACTCGATTTTGGAAATTCGCTCTTCGACAAATGCGAGGCGTCTCGGATCGGCCTCCAATCGGTCCGAATGATGCTGCACCGATCGGGCGACCTCTTCGAGCTCTAATAGGGCTCCTTTCATCGCTGCAACGTAGGGGGTGAGGTTGGGATCGAAGCGGATCGAGTGTTCCAATTGAACCAATATCCGTTTCAAATGGGGGATCTCGGGGCCCTCATTGAGGGCGAAAGCGACTTGACTTACATTTTGAGAAAGTTCTTGGGCATGGGTGAGAAAATGGTGCTCAGCACTCAGCTTTTCCTCTTCGCCTGGATCCCAGGCGGCCTCCTGAATCAAGGCCAAATCTTTCGAGGCCCAATCGAGCTCCCTCTCTTTGGGCGTTTGGAGAAGGGTTTCGAGTTCCTTTTTCTTCTCCCGCTCGTCGCACACCGATTTTTCATAAATCTTTACCTCGTCGGTGATTCCGGCGAAAAGATCGAGCATTTTTTTCTGCTCTTGAAACACGTGAGCTGAGCTGCTCTGATCGACCCGCTCTATGTTCACCCGCTCTTTGAGCTCGGCTAGCGTCACTTGCTGATCATCCAAAAAACACCGGTTTTTCCCAGAGAGGTAAATTTCTCTTCGAACGAAAATTCCCTCTTCAAGAACAGCTTCGACAATGGCAAATTCGGCTCCTTTTCGGATGAGGCCTGCGTCGGCTCTTTCTCCGGCGATCAGATGGATCGCTGAAAGGATCGCCGATTTGCCCGAACCTGTTTCTCCGGTCAAAATGTTGAGGCCAGGTCCAAAGGCAATTTCCCCTTTTTCCACCAGAATCAAATTTTGAATTTTAAGCCGCTTCACAGTTCGCTCGCTGTTTTAAAGTGAGTTTTAGCGACCTTATCTAAAATCTCCCGTCCATTTTTAGCGACGAGTTTACGGGCGGCATCGATCACAATCGAGCTAGCCCCTTTGGGGAGTTCCATTCCCACCTCTTCGCTCAATTGAGCCATCCCTTCTAAGAAAGCGGCCCTGGCCAAGATCGAGGCGGCGGCGACGACGAGATCCTCCTCTCCCCGCACTTTTTGTTCGAGATTTAGCTCGATCTTTTTTTGTTTGAGAGCGTTTTCCATCACATGTTTTTCTGCGAATTGGTCGAGGAGCGCCTCTTTGCAGCCCGTTTTCGCTGAAAGATCGGCGGCGGCGGATGCATGAGCCCAGCCGAGGAGGCGGTTTAAGTTCTTAAATCTCCCGTGAAGCTCGTTGTATTTATGGGGGAAGAGGCGGATCACAGTATAGGGAAAGGCCTCTCTGATTTTTTTCGCAAGCTTGAGAATTCCCTCATCGGAGATTCTTTTGCTATCTTTCACTCCCATCGCTTGCATTTTTTGGATCCCTTCTCCATCTGCATAAACGGCGGCGATACAGAGGGGGCCGAAAAAGTCCCCTTTCCCCGCCTCGTCCATTCCAATGTGGGGCTTTAGATCGAGATGGGCTGTCGGATGAGAATATTGGAAGCTTTTCAAGATTTCAGGTTCGAGATAAAATTCGATGAAGGGATCTTTCTCTTTCCCTTGAACGGTGATTTTCCCCGACTCATAAAGGGTGCATGAGATCCCCTTCTTTTTGGCGGAAAAAAGGGTGTAGGGAGGTTTCGTCAATTCAAACCCCTGTTCTTTGAGGTCTGCCTCGAGTTTCGGCGCAAGTTTCAGATCGATCTTAGCGGTAAAAGTCATAATTCTATCTTAAGTCGTTTGCCGGAATTGTTCAAGGTGATAAACTGGCAAAAGCAGGAGGAAGTATGTCTGACGGTTTGAAGAAGATGGGCGAAAAGTTTCGCACGAAGAGGGAGGAGATGAATCTCACCCTGAAAGAAGTGGAGAATGCAACATCGATCCGGATGGTCTATCTTCAGGCGATCGAAGAGGGGAGAGTCGACCATTTTTTATCGAACGTCTACGCTCTCGGCTTCATTCGCCAATATGGAAATTTTTTGGGACTCGAAAGTGAAAAACTGGCGAAAGAATTTCCCGAAGCGCTCCGCCTTCCCCCCGAAAAACAAGATTTCGCCTACGGGATCGGCACCTTAGAAATGAGGGGCAATCCACACGGGGGAGGACGGTTGGTTCCGAATCTTCTCTGGGGTCTTGGTATCGGAGTGATGGCAATGGCAGCTTGGTATTTTGCAAAATTTGTTGGCGTTTTATAGATTAACCAATTATGGTGTGAAACTATGGAGCAATTAGGCGATTACACCATACAAAAACAATTGGGCCAAGGTCCTTTTGGCTCTGTCTATCTTGCAGAACATCGGTTTATCCGGCGCCCTTTTGCCCTCAAACTGCTTCCCGATGAGATCGGCGCGAACCCTCTTTTTATCCGCCGTTTCGAGGCAGAGGTGGCTGAAATTGCCGCTCTCGACCATCCGAACATCGCAAAGATCCATAATATTTCAGTTGCGGATGGAAAATATTTTTTAGTCACTGATCCAGTGGTTGATTCGCTCGGCGAAACGATGCATCTGGATCGCTATTTAGAACTCAAAGGGCGCTCTCTTGGCGAAGAGGAGTGGGTTTCCCTTCTCAATCAAGCCGCCTCAGCCCTCGATTATGCTCATGAGAGCGGGATTGTCCATGGGGGGTTGAAGCTGACGAATATCCTCGTTGCGCCAGCCGAAAAAGGGGTTCGTCTCCTTCTTTCAGACTTTGGTTTGCATCGCCTCATCGGGGAAAAAATTTATCTCGGCCGATTTTGCGAACAGTTGGCGAGAAACTTCCCTCACCGCGCCTTTATCCAATCGTATGCATTTTTAGCCCCAGAGCAGAAAAGTCTTGAGGTGGAGCTCACTCCAAAAATCGATGCCTATGCTTTTGGAGTTCTCGCCTACTATTTTCTCCTTCGGAGAACTCCAGAAGGATGTTTTGAGCCCCCTTCTCGAGCTGTTCCCGATGCGGTCCACAATTGGGATTTTTTGATCAACCGCTGTTTGCAGCCGAATCCGAACGTCCGCCCTCAAAAATTGACTCAGGCGATGGAGGAGCTTCTCAACGCGCCCCGGGCGATTCTGAAAGAGATGCTCACTTTGGCTGAAGTGGAGCCGAAAGTGGCCGAGCCTGTCCTTCAGATGGCGTTTGAGTTGGAAGAGGCGCCTAAACCGGTCCTTCGCCCTCAAGAGATCGCTCGCCCTGAATATGAGCCAGATCCAGCGGCTATTTTCCAGCGGGACACTCATGTTTCCCACTACACTCCGAATAAAGTAGAGGTGAAGGAAATTGAGCCGCTCCTCACTGAGATGGTGGTGATTCCAGGGGGCTCCTATCTGCGAGGCTCCAATGATGGAGCGCGCGACGAAATGCCCCGCCATCCGGTCAAACTCCCGAGCTTTGCCCTTGATGTTCATGCAGTGACCAATGAACAATTCGTCCGCTTCCTTCAAGCAATGGGGGGAGAAAAGGATCACAATAATAATGATATCATCCGCCTCCGCGATTCTCGGATTAAGCGTTCGAATGGAAAATTGATCATTGAATCAGGGTATGCAAAACATCCTGTTGTTGGCGTCACCTGGTACGGGGCTGTCGCCTATGCGAAATGGATTGGAAAGCGCCTTCCCACCGAAGCAGAATGGGAAGCTGCCGCGTCTGCGGGGAAAGAGGCCCATTTCCCGACTGGGGCCGACATCGAAAGGAGCCAGGCCAATTTCTTCAGCTCTGATACAACTCCCGTGATGAGCTATCCCCCCAATCCATTCGGTCTTTACGATATGGCTGGCAACGTCTATGAATGGTGCCAAGATTGGTATGCTTACAATTACTACGATGCTTCTGCCGTTGAACCTGACAACCCACAAGGCCCGCCTCAAGGGGTTTACCGCGTTGTGAGGGGAGGTTGTTGGAAGAGTTTGAAAGACGATCTTCGGTGTTCTCATCGCCATCGGAACAACCCCGGTGCGGTGAATGGGACCTATGGGTTTCGGTGCGCCGCCGACGTGTCGTAATCGCTTTTCAAGCGTAATTTGGACATACTGTGATGAAATCAGTTCTTTTTGTTTGCATGGCCAATATTTGCAGATCGCCCGCTTTGATGGCGACGCTCAAACATTTGGCTGCCCGCGAAAAGATGGAGCTTGAGGTAGACAGTTGCGGGATCGGGTGGGTCCATTTAGGGGAAAGAGCCGATCCGAGAAGTTTCGAAGCGGCGAAAAAAAAGGGGATCTTGATCGATCATCGCTCGCAGCAGTTTCATGACGCCTTTTTCGACGCCTACGATCTCATCTTTGCTGTGGATGAAGAGGTGGTTGAGCAATTGAAAGGGAAAAACCCTCAGTATGCTTCTAAGATCCATTTGGCCACCGCGTTCAGCTCTCGGTTTAAAGGGAAGCCAATCCCCGATCCCTACTACATGGGGCCGAACGGATTCGATGAGGTGATGGAGATGATCATCGATTCCTGCGAAGGGATCCTCTCGATCTTGTCGAATCCACAAAAGTAGAATTTTTTACCACCCGCGAACAAGGTTCGCTAGAGCCCACAGAGCCCACGGAGAGGAGGGTAAATCTCTGTTTCTTTTGTTAGGCCCCTTCTAGTACGAGGGGACGCCTTTCCTCGGAATGGGGGTGACCCAATTCTATTGCGACTCGTCGTTGAGCAGAACCGGGGCAATCCACGGAGGCAACTGCAGCGCCAATGGGTAATCCCGCAACAATTGTACACAGGCCGGGAACGGGGTATCCCCGCTCCATAGATAACCAACCTAAGGCAAAGAGGGCTCCAGAGACAGCAGCACCAGCCCCAAGGTGTTTCCACGTTCTGCTCAGTATTGTTTGCCGAGAAGCTCCTTGCATTAGGGCTGAGTCGGGAGACCGAATGACTGCATATACTGCCATAAATGCCATGGAGCCGGACAGCCCCACATTCAAGTATTGAACAGGAACTAATATAGATCCCATCGAGGCGAATGTCCAAAGAATCGTTTTGCCCATTTGGACTCCGCTTTCAGAGGAAATACAGTTTCTGATTCTCGTGCAGCAAGATTCTGCGGGAGGTAGAGGTGCGATCGGGGATGTCATCAATTTTACTCCTTTTAGTGGGGCAGCATTCTATGATAAGTCGATTTTTTCTCAAAGAATTTAGTGAGCCTTGCAAAAAAATCCTCGGTTGCATTAGTCTTTCGGCCTAAAAACTTTGGAGTAAAAAATGAGTGCAATTATCCCCCGTTTTTATGTTTATAATAAAGCTGATCAGAGTTACTGGGAGGTGGCAAATCCAACGGATCCATCCGAGATCGAGAATACGATCAGAACTTCTAGGACGATGCAAGCAGCGCTCCGGGCCGTCGGTTGGATCAGCGCTATTGTTTTCGGCGGTTTATGGCTGGGTATTCCAGATCCCTCATCAAGGCAAGGGGCTGGTTTCAAAGCGGCTGGGATGATTTTCTCCGGAGTAGTTGCCACCATGGTGTGTTTTACTAAG
>CAZIML010000093.1:0-7029 GCA_964540255.1 uncultured bacterium | reverse complement strand
TCCTTTTCGATTGGGCAGCTACCAATGGAAGGGCGTAGTTAACTGTGCGGATCAGCTCCTACATGGCACGAAAGATCCTGATTTACAAGGTGAAGGAGGAATACTCTATGAGAATCTGATAAACCGGGGGCCAGAAGAAGCCCTGATAACGGTATTCCCCGACAAACTAGAAAAGTGGTCTGAGTATCTCCGCACGAACCCACTGGCACTGTTCTACAAACCGATATTCGATGCTTTGAATGAAAGAACTAGGTTCGTCAAAGTTCTTGATGCGCTTCGATCATCCAATCCCGAACGGTTTTGCCAACAACTCCCGAACGAACCTAAAAAGTTCATTTTGAATGCTTTGACGGTTATTTTTAAATTTGTCGATTCAGAAGATGAAGGTTTGAGCGACAATGCGAACAAAATTGTCTCCTCATTCGTTTCCAATAATAAAGATCGCGCGACAGAGGTCTTTCGTGAATTTGAGCCGAACATTTATTCATATGGACGAAAAGCGCTTGATTGCTATTGCAAGATGCTTGAAAGTTTAGATGACCGGAGGTTATCCGAGAGGCTGTTGTGGACTGTTGAAACATGTGCACTAGTATGGAGGAGTAGTGATTTGGCCGATAAGGTTTCTCCTTTTGGCCGCACCGCACTAGCCGTGCTAAAGCCTAACGGAGTCTCTATAAGGACAAGACTAGTAGCTCGCTGTTTTTCATTGCTGCTGAATAGGGGCGATATGGGAGTCTCTCCTTTTCGATGGAAACGCTTCGAATTGGCGCAAGTAGTTAACTGCGCGTACCAGCTCCTACATTGCACGAAAGACCCTGTTTTACAAGAAGAAGGAAAAAAGCTCTATCTGAGTGTGATAAAACGAGGTCCGGCGGCACTCATAAACGCGATATCCCTCGATCAAGTAAGTACGTGGCGGTCTGCCGACAGTAGTGAACTGCACTTCAGAGAGTTATGGGATGCTTGGGAGGAAAGAGTGATATTGTCAAAAGCCGGGCACCGGGCGCATCCCAATGATTTTTCCCGAGACTCTACCTCGCTCGATAAAGCTTAAGCCTGGAGTTTGGATCAGTTCAAAATAGCCTTGCCCCAAAAGTTTCTACGATCTCATAGGGGCTGGGTGGCTCGTTCCGTGAGGTTGGTGAGCATTTAGGTATTGAAACTCAACGGCAAAGGACAAAGTCCAGTACAAAGGAGAAGGGGAGAGGTCATGAGAATGATCCTTGAAAGAGGTTTTAAAGGTTGGAAATCATAGACCTAGAGGGATTTATACACAAATGGTTTCCATGAGATCCTCGATTCGTGTATAGTAGAGGGGAAAAAAGGTTTCCTATGTCTCCTCGGCAAGCTTTGGCTTCAGCCCTTCACCTCTTTGTCGTCCTCTCGTTTTTCCTTGGAGGGTGCTTCTTTGTCTCGATCCCCTACCTTCCTGAGATGAAAACAGAGATTTTTGAAAAATCGACTCTCATCGGCCTTTCCCTGTTCCTCGCCTCGCTAATCCTTCTATTGGGATTTTATGCCCTGGATCGAGGCCGCTATCTCGTCATTAAAATGGGGGAGGAAGTTAAAATAAATCTTCAGATCATTCATCAAACGTTAGAAGAATGTTTTATTCGCAATTTTCCTCAAAAAATTCATCTCTCTGAAGTGGAGATCGGTCCCCAATCTCTTTTAGAAATCCAAATTTCGCTCGCACCTCTCAGCGAAGAGACAAGAGAAGATTTGTTTATAGAAGTAGAAAATCATTTAAGCCTCCTTTTACATCAAAGATTTGGTTATTCAAAACAATTTCGTTTAATAGTAAACATATAGTTGCAATAGTATTATTATCCTGTTTTTGTTATAATTAACATCGGTTATTAATAATAAAAAGGTGATAATATGGCAAACAGCGTTCAATTAAAAGGACTCGTTGCTCAGAATACATGGGCAAATGCAGTTCGAATATTAGAAGAACATATTGATCGACGTGTGATTGATATTGCGGTCGCTCAACTTCAGGGGCCTGCATTCAATCGTGCAAAAACCAGCACTCAAAACATGAGCGATCTGGTGGCTTATGCTCTGGTCGACAAGGTTGTCTTGATTGCAAAACAACAAGGTTCTCGTCGTTCCTACGGCTCAACTTCGGACGAGAGCGATTCGGCAAGTTCTGGCTCCAGATCAAGTGAGGAAGCTCGCCGGAAGAGCCACTCTTCGAAAAAGGGAGAGCGACGCCCTCTTTTGAGTTCGCTCGATACGCAAGTGACATCTATCGATGACTTAGTTAGAAAAGGTCCAAAATCGTCATTCTTCTGCTGTTGCTCAGCTGTTGAGGACTAATTTTTTTGCCACTTAAGAAGGGTCTCCATGTCTTTTTGAGTGATTCCTGAGAGGGCTCGGAGTTCTTCCTCCGACGCCTTCTTCAGGCCTTTTACACTTCCAAACTTCTGCAGTAGCTTCTTTTTCTTCACAGGGCCGATCCCTGGGATCGTATCCAACTCGCTTGAAATCGTCCTCTTGGAGCGCCGTTTTCGATGAAATTCAATCGCTTGGCGGTGGGCTTCATCTCGAATTTTTTGCAAAAGGAATAAAAGGGGGGAGCGGGGGTCGATGAGGAGGGGCTCTTTTCGATGGGGGAGGTAAATTTTTTCTTGGGTGAGCCCTTTATCGTGGCGGGCTTCCTCTTTGGTCAGTCCGATCACGTCGATGGTGGCGATTTGAAGCTCTCTCATCACTTCAAGGGCGATGTTGAGCTGCCCTTTCCCCCCGTCGACCATGAGGAGGTCGGAAAAATCCCCCTTCTCTTTTTCTTTGGTATAATGGCGCCGGAGCACTTCTTTCATCGCGGTGTAATCATCTCCCTGCCCTTTGACTTTGAAAAGGCGGGTGCGCGATTTATCTTTCTCTCCGTGAACAAAAGAGACGAGGCTTGCAACGGGGTCGGTTCCCGATATGTTGGAAGTGTCAAAACAGTCGATTCTTCGAGGAAAACGGGTGAGTTGAAGAGTTTCTTGGAGATCGAGGAGCATTTTTTCCTTCAGCGAACGGGCGTCTTGCTCTCGAACAAAGAGGGCCTCCGCATTCCGATAGGCCATCTCGACGAGATCTTTTTTCTTCCCTTTCAGCGGCGTGTGGAGGGCCACTTGAAGAATTTCTTCCAACGCTTGGGGCTCGCTGAGTTCAACGGGAATGAAAATTTCAGCGGGGAGTTTTTGGAGATTTTTGTAGTGCTGCAGCAAAAAGGTTTCAATGATCTCGGCGTCATTCGAGGCGATGAGATGAAAACTAAAGTGTTCAGAGCCGATCAGTTTTCCTTCGCGGAAAAATAAGAGGGCGATCATGACGGCGTCTGCCTCTCGATAGAGGCCGACGACGTCGCAGTTTTTGGCTGCAGGATTGTCCACATGCTGCACTTGGGTGACGTGCTCGATCTGATGGATCATTTGAAGGAGCGATTGGGCTTTCTCAAATTCCAAGGCGTCGGAGGCCTCTTCCATCTGCCGCTTAAGCTCTTTCAACACCTCTTTGTCCTGCCCTCTCAAAAGTTTCATCGAGGCTTCCACATGTCCGTGGTATTCATCTTCGGTACATTTTCCAACGCAAGGGGCGATGCACCGTTTAATATCATAGAGTAGACAAGGGCGCTGCCGGTTGGCGAGTTCCACATCAGAGCATTGGCGCAGTGGAAAGAGGCGGGAAATGAGGTCGTATGTTTGCCTTGCAGCTAGTGCGTTGGTGTAGGGGCCGAAGAAGGTTCCCTCATCTTTGGGTTTGTTCTTATAGCGGACGATCCGGATCATGGGCCATTTGTGGCGGGTCACGACGAGGCTGATAAATGTTTTATCATCTTTCAGAAGGACGTTGTATTTGGGTTTGTGGAGTTTGATCAGGTTGTTTTCCAAAATGAGGGCATCTTTTTCGGTCAAAGCGATGATGGTGTCGATCATTTCAACCTGGTTGATCAGGTAAGGAACCATCTCTCTTTGATCGCCCGATTCTGCGAAATATTGTTTGAGGCGGGAGCGGATATTTTTTGCTTTGCCGACGTAGAGGACGGTCCCCATTTGATCTTTCATCAAATAGACGCCGGGTTGATCGGGATAAAGGGCGAGACTGCGTGGATCAAAGGCCATATCGAGCGATCATAGCATGAGGGAAATATTTTGCCCTTTACAACTTTTGTCGGGCGACCATCTCGGCGAAAAGCCCTTTTCCCGCCACCAGTTCGTTAAAGGTCCCCGAGGCTGCGACCAAACCATTGTCGATCACGTAGATCCGGTCGGCATTCCGAATGGTTTTCAGCCGCTGGGCGACGACGATCCGGGTGACGTGGAGCTGCTCGATGTAACCGCTCACTTCTTCTTGAGTCTGATTGTCGAGGGCCGAAGTGGCTTCGTCAAGAAGGAGAATGGGAGGGTTGGAAAGGAAGGCGCGGGCGAGGAGAATCCGCTGCTTTTGCCCTCCAGAGAGTGTTTCTCCTCCGGCGGGAATGTAGGTGTTGAGCCCCATCGGAAAGGAGTCGAGGTCTTTGTCAAATCCAGAGATTTTTAAAGCGCGCCGAATCTCTTCTTTAGAATAATTGGCGCCGCACACGAGATTTTGATAAAGACTTCCTCCGCTGATCCGGTCTCCTTGAAGAACCGACCCAATCTGCTTTCGAACGCTTCTCGGATCGAGCTTTTCAAAGTCTTTCCCATCAAAGTAGACAGAGCCGGAAACGGGTTTCTCAAAGCCGAGGAGGAGGCGGGCAATGGTCGATTTGCCGCTCCCCGATTTACCGACAAGGGCGATGAATTCCCGAGGGCGCGCCTCAATGGAAACGCCGCGAAGAACAAGGGGAGTGTCGGGATGGTAGGAGAAAATCACGTTATCGATTCGAATGTGCCCTTCAAGGGGACCTACGGGCATTTTTTGCTCGGTCTCTTCTAGAGGTTCTTCAAGGATCACTTGCGTTCTTTCCCAGTTGGGGATCGCATTGACCATCTCGGTGAGTGCGGTTCCCAGAGGGAGAACCGCTGTGGTGAAGTTTCCAAAGGCGATGTTGAAGGCTAAAAAGGCAGGGAGGGGAAGCTCCTGAAGGCCATATAAATGGATGATCGAAGCATAAATTGCCCAGATGCTTAAGTAAGGAACGATCGTACCGATCGCAACAGCTGTGTTCTGCATCAGTTGGGCTTTCATTTGCCAAGCTTTACTCTTGGCAAAGAGGCTGGCCCAATTGGCAAAGGCGCTCTTTTCGGCTCCAGCGGTTCGAATTTTTGAAATCCCCAGGACAATTTGGAGCCCAAGGCCGCGGATTGTTCCTTGAAGGTCTACATATTTTTTATAATAACCGATTTTGATGTAGGCGCATAAAAAAGTGAGAAAGAGAGCGATCAAGCTGATGAAAAGTGTGACGAGGGTTAATTTGGGAGCAAATGCGAACATCATGAGTAAATAAAAGGGGGCGAAAAGGCCATTCAAAACAGCGACGATATTATTGTTGCTGAAGCTGACTCTCAACTCATCGATCGACATGACTCGCCAAAAGAGGTTTCCAATCGAGAATTTTCGAAAAAATGCAGGAGAGAGTTTGAGAAGCCGATCCCAAATTGCAGCTTGGACCGCGTGAGCTCCAATCCCTTCAATTTTCAACAGGGAATAATTGCGGAGGAAATAAAAAAAAGGGATGCTGAAGGAGAAAAAAAGGAGTCCGAGAGTGAGGTAAGAGACGAGTGAGATTGAATTTTCAGGAATCCCATATTTAAACAAATAATAGGTGGCGATAGAGGGAAAAAGGGCGTTGAGCATCCCCAAGACACTAAAAATGAAGAGAAGCTGCCACTGAGGCCATGTGTGCTGCCCTAAAAATTTGAGCACCTCTTTTCCTGTTTTCAGATGGGAGGAAAAGGGGGGATAAAACATATAAGCTGTCGTCGAAATTTGACTGGCTGTTTTCTCATCTAGCCATTCATTTCGATCGATGCCGATGATTTTATACCGGTGAAAATATTTTCCACTGATGAGCGCGTAGGGTTTTTCATCGATCGCTACGAGGAGGGGACCCATATCTCGATGGCGCCAATGGTCTTGAAGGGTAATTTTTCTCCACCGAATTTGAGAAAACTCGCAAATTGATTGGATTTTTTGCTCTAAATTGGCCTTTGGGGGGAATCTCTCGGGAAGAGAAAAGGAGGATCGGAGCGCTTTTCCAATTTTTTGAAAAATATAAAAAAGTGGGTCTTTGGAGGGGTTTTGGTCGGTGTCGTAGGCATGGCTTAAGACCCCCTCCATCTCAGAGAGGGAATACTCAAAAAGGGTTTTGGATTGGAGGTCCCTTTCTTTGAGGAGCGTTTCCTCCTTTTGCTCTGTTTCATTCATGAAAGTTTCAAGCCGATGGGCGTATCGCTCGGAGAATCGATCGAGCGCTTCCTTCAATCGGTTTTCATCGAATAGGGCAATTCTATCTCTGCACTCTTTTTTCTTTTCTTCACTCAAGTCATCGCTGATTGAAGTGAGGGTGAAGATCGAAAGCTTGAGCGGCTCGACCCATTGTTCCACCGGAGGTTCATCGAGGATCGACTCTTTCAAAAGAAAGATCTCCCCTTCGGTGTGGGCTACTGCAAAAACAGTAAAGCCGGGAATCGGTTTTAAGTGAACGAGAAGTCCTTCATTCAATTTGAGGAGGAAATGGCGGGGGCCTTCTTGCCCCTCTTTGACAAAATAGAGGTCGATTTCTGAGTTGCGAAATGCGAGGAGCTCCCCTTTCTCTGGAAGGGGAATGATTTTCTCCTCATTCCGATGGATTGGGGTTCCTTTCTGGCTGATGATGGGCCAGACTGTGTCCAATTTACCCATGACCGATCTCGCTTTCTACCAGCTTGCGGTAGATTCCTTCTTCTTTTTTCAACTGTTCGTGGGTGCCCCGCTGCTCCACTTTCCCTTGATTGAGGACGATGATCTCGTCGCAATCTTGGATGGTGCTGAGCCGGTGGGCAATCATCAAAACGGCGCATCCTCTTTCTCGAATCCGGTCTGAAATCTCCCATTCAGTCTTTGAGTCGAGGG
>CAZIML010000092.1:6859-7083 GCA_964540255.1 uncultured bacterium | reverse complement strand
ATTTGAGGTGCTTGTTCTTGCGGAGAAGGGGCAATTTTTCCCATTTGCCCGGTGCTTTGCCGATCGATATTGATCCCTCCCTGGGCCGGGATGAAGAGCTTTATGTCGAGCTCAGAAGGTCTCCGAGAGATCAACTGAGGGGGAGCGCCTGCCGAGGGAACTAAAACAAATTGCCCCTTCTCTCCCACGCCGATCATTTGAGAGCCGCTTGGATTCGAGATGAT